>CP009910.1:600462-900694 GCA_000808095.1 Borreliella chilensis
TTTAATCCAATTATTAGTATTATTACAAATATTTACAACGACCATCAAAATTATTATTTAGATTTTAATGATTATATTACTGATAAGTCAAAAATTTTTGTAAATCAAACTTCAGGAATTGTGATTATTCAGGATAAGGCCTATTACAAATATTTTTCAAAATTTGAGTCAAAAGTTAAAGTTATTTTATTTTCTGAATTTAGTCCTTGTAATTTTGATCAAGATTTTTTTTATTACAATAAAGGCAAAGTATATTTTAATGATAAATTGATTGGAAGTTTTTTTGAGTCGCAAGCTGTTTTTTTAATACCCAAGCTTATTGCTTTTTTTGTTTTATATTATTTAAATATAGATATTAATCATACGTTTCAGATTTTAAACGATTTTAAAGGTATTGAGCATAGATTAGAGTTTGTTAAATTAGTTAGAAATATAATGTTTTATAATGATACAGCCTCAACTATTCCCGATTCTACGATTTTATCTGTTAAAAGTTTAAAAACAAATAATAATTGTATTAATTTGATTGTTGGAGGGACTGATAAAGAGCTTGATTTTTCAGGTTTTAATGAGATTTTAAATCTTGTTAAAACTTGGATTTTAATAAAAGGTAGTGCAACTGTAAAAATTATTAAAATTTTAGAAAAAAGTAGTATCCAATATTTTGTATTTGATTCTTTAAGCGATGCTGTAAATTATGCTCTAAAGGTTTCAAAACCAGGTAATATTGTTTTATTTTCTCCCGCCAGTGCTTCTTTTGAGCTTTTTAACAATGAGTTTGATAGGGGTTTGCAATTTAAGAATTTAGTTAATATGCTTGTTTAAATTTTTTTCTTTATTACTTTGTAGTAAAAGTATCTGATTTTTTCAAGATTTGTATAAATTCTGTAAAGAAAATTGTTGTAAACAAAATCATAGCAACCGATTCTGTGAATAATATTGCCTCCAAATCCTGTTTTAAAATTAAAAAGTCCAGATAAGGGATGCTTTTTAGATTCAGTTGGAGGGATGCCTAGTAAATCATATTCTTTTATTTCCAATTCTTTTAAAATTTGTATTGCTTTAAATTGTACTGCGTAATTGGGCATTAAATTTCTATGTTCGCTGCTAGAAGCTCCATAAAGATAAACCGCTTTTTCTTTGTAGATTCCTATTATTATTCCAGAAATAATGATGTTATTGTAAAATGCAATTATCAATTTTATTTCAGAATTTTTGTCTTGTTTGAATATTTTAATGAGATTTTGTATATATTCTTCTGAGTGAATAGCAAATTTATCTCTTTTGCTAGTTTCTTTGTAGAGCTTGTAAAATGAATTTAAATGTTTAAATTCATCATCTATTATTATATCTAGGGTTTTTTTTAAGCTGAGCTTTATATTGTATCTTGTTTTTTTTTTCATATTGAGCAGAATATTTTCAAGTGAATTATTTAAATTTAGTATTGTTGTATTTGAAGGCTGTATATCGTCAAATGCCTTTTCAAGATATTTTATTTTAATTTTTAGTGGAAAGTATTTTTCGTTTAATGTTCTTTTATAGTAATACATTAAATCTAATCTTAAAAAGATTGTATTTTTATGTAAGTAGGGTTTTATTTTTATGCAAAATTCTTTAATATTTTGACTGATTTTTTCAATATTAATATTTTCAAGAGTTTTGTTTGAAAATTCTGGATGTGGAATATATGCTAAGTAAAAATTTTTAAATAGTCTTCTTTGCATTACAACAATTTTGCCAAGAACATCACTTTTAAATGCTACGACTTTCCAATTGCTGTTTTTTGTTGTTTTTATTAATGCCCACAGCTCACTTTGAAGATAATTTTCTTCTATTTGTTCTGTTTTAATTTTTTTAATAGTCATTAAATGGCTCTTAGCAAACTATTCCATTTGGAATATCTTTGGACAATATTTTGTTCTTAGAGTGCTCTAATATTAAATTTATTCCATTTATTTTAAGTTCTCCGTTTTCTGCTACTATATTAGCTTTTGAGAATTTATTTATGTCAATTTTAGGCGGGCAGGGAAGATCTTTGTTTTGATCGTTTTCAAGTATTATTCTCTCTCCAGCAATAGGATTTTGGGTGGAATCTTCTACAATTATAATTTTAAAATTTTTATTTTTGTCCTCAGTAGCTATTAGCATCCCTTCAGATTTTATTCCTCTAAATTTTGCAGGCTTTAAATTATCTACTATTATTATATGTTTTCCTAAAAGTTCTTCTTCTGTATAATGGCCTTCAAGACTGCTTACTATTTGTTTTTCCTCAACAGTTCCGTTATCTAGTTTTAATATAAACAAGTTTTTAGCTTCGGGATTTCTGTCTATTTTATTTATTTTTACAACTCTTAATAGTACTTTTTCCCTAAATAAATTTTCTGGCTTTTCTTTTTCTTCCATATTTATTTCTCCTGAGTATTTTAGCTTTAAGTTGTTTATTTTTTTTTGTTCTAGTTTATTGAATAATATTTCTGTAAATTCAATTTTTTTAATTCCCGATTTGGTTCCAAGAATTTTGGTTGAAAATTGATAACTTTTGCCAAAGAATTCTTGTATTTTTTTGCTTGTTTCGGGAATGAATGGCATCATTAAAATGGACAAGTCTCGGATTAAATATATTAAGTTTGAGATTAGTTCTTTTGTTTCTTGTGGAGAGTTGTTTTTTCCTTTCCAAGGCTCGTTGTCTTGAAATATTTTGTTTCCAAGGGATGAAATTTGAAGTATTTCTTTAAGTGCAGATTTTAGTTCTGCTTTTTTAAAAAGATTTAAGATTTTATTATACTTTGGTGTTATTTGTTTCCAAAATTTATTTTTAATTTCTATTGTTTCTATAACATCCCCAAAGAATTTTTTTTGGAATGTTAATACTCTGTTGACAAGGTTTGAAAAATTATCAATAAGCTCAGTATTTACTCTTTCCATAAAATCTTGCCACATAAATTGAAAATCAGATTTTTCAGGTCTGTTGTAATAGATATAAAATCTCCAAATATCAGAAGGAATTCCTGTGGTAATAGCGTCGTTTCCAAAAATTCCTATCCCTTCTGATTTTGAAAATTTAAGATTTTCGTAATTTAAGTATTCGCTTGATGAGAGCTGATTTAACATTGTCCAATTTTCTTTACTTCCGATTTCTATGCAAGGGAATATAATTGTGTGGAACAATATATTATCTTTGCCAATAAATTGTACAAGATTTACTTGCTTATTGTTTTTCCACCAAGATTCCCAATTTTTGACAATACTTTTAGTAATTGAAATATATCCTATTGGGGCGTCAAACCAAACATAAAATACTTTATTTTCATAGCCTTTTTTAGGTACAGGAATCCCCCATTTTAGGTCTCTTGTAATTGCCCTTTCTTTAAGACCATCTCTTAAAAAAGCGTTTGTCATTTTAATGGCATTGGTATTCCAGTTCTTATTAGTAGATGGATTTTTTATCCATTTTTCAAGTTTTGTTTTTATTTTTGGAAGGTCTATATAAAGATGATTGGTTTTTTTCAAAATAGGTTTGTTTTTACAAATTATGCATTTTGGATTTATTAGGTCTATTGGATTTAAAAGCTTAGAGCAGTTGTCGCACTGATCTCCTTTAGCAATGCTTTGGCACTCTGGGCATTCTCCTATTACATATCTGTCGGCTAAGAATATTGAATCTTTTTTGCAGAAAAACTGTTCAGTTTCTCGTTCTTTTATATAACCATTTTTGTCTAATTTTAGGAAAAAATTTTGGACAATGTCTTTATGGTACTCATTGGTAGTACGGCCGAAGATATCAAATTCAATATTGAACCATTTGTAAATTGACTTATGTATTTCATAATATTTATTGCAAAGTTCTAAAGGGGTAGTTTTCTCAATTAAAGCTTTGGTTTCAGTTGCTGTTCCATATTCATCTGTTCCGCAGATATAAAGGGTTTCAATTCCTGACATTCTAGAATATCTTGCAAAAGCATCAGCTGATAATACTTGCACTAAATTTCCAAGATGAGGGATATTGTTAACATAGGGTAAAGCAGCTGTAACTAGATTCATTGTTTTCATTCAGTTTCCCCTTTTTATTTAAGCTACTAATATTGTAATACGGATAGGATAATTTTTTTCAATATTTTTTACAAAAATTATTTGTAAAAGAAACTCAGTTTTAATTTTTTTCTGTGATAAATGATATAAATGTTCTTTTATTATAAGGAGCGTAAATTTATGAATAATTGTTTAATAAAATTTTTTCTTTTTTTATTAGTTTTTTCAAACAGCTATGTTGCTTTTTCTAAAAATATTAATGTCTTAATAATAGCTGCTTTGGATTCTGAGTTTGAGCAGATAAATGAGCTTATGTCTAATAAGGAAGAAATAGTGCTTAAGGAATATGGTCTTAATAGAAAGATTGTGAAGGGCAAGTTGTCTAATTGTAATGTTATAACTGTTGTTTGTGGGGTTGGCAAGGTTAATGCGGGTGTGTGGACTAGCTATATTTTGTCAAAATACAATATAAGCCATGTAATTAATTTTGGAATTGCCGGTGGTATTGTTAGTAATAAATATAAAGATATTAAAGTGGGAGATGTAGTAGTATCCTCAGATGTTGCATATCATGATGTTGATTTGACTAAGTTTGGATACAAGATGGGGCAGCTTTCAAGGTTTCCTGAAAAATTTAGTGCCAATAAGAATTTAGTTAATAAGGCTATGGAGGTTGTTAAATCAGAGGTTGTGGGTTTTAATGTATATTCAGGATTAATAGTTTCAGGAGATCAGTTTATTGGCCCAACTTATATGAAAAAAATTATAAAGAATTTTAAAGATGTAATAGCTGTTGAGATGGAAGGTGCGGCAATAGGACATGTTTCTCATATGTTTAATATTCCTTTTATAATTATTAGGTCCATATCTGACATTGTAAATAAAGAAGGAAATGAAGTTGAATATAGTAAATTTTTAAAATTAGCTGCTTTTAATTCAGCTAAAGTTGTACAAGAGATTTTAAAAACGCTTTAGAAATATTTAATTTTTTATAATTGAAAATAATGCATGAGAAAAGATTTTTTTAAATTCAAAAGATGTCTTTTTTTATGCATTTATTAATTTGTATTGTAATATTTTTATGAAATGTTTTGTTTAAAAGATTATGTTTTTGAAAAAGCAAGAGTATTTGTGCAAGAGAATAAGTATAAGGCTAGTATAGTTTTTCCTGAAAGTAGTGATTCTAGGGTTTTGAAGGCAGCTGTTGTTGTTTTGCAAAAGAATCTTGCAAATTCAATTATTTTAATAGGGAAAAAAGATTCTGTTTTTAATTCTTTAAAAGAATTTACTATTTCTAGTAATGTTTTAGAAAGAATAGAAGTTGTTGATCCTAATTATTTTTCAGGTATTGAAATGTATTTGGATGAATATTGGAATTTGCTAAGGCTAAAGGGAGCTACTAAGCAAAGTTTAAAGGCTCAGGTTTTAGATGAGATTACTTTTGCTATGCTTATGGTAAGATTTGGCCATGCCAAATCTTGTGTTTGTGGAGCTGTTGCAACTTCTGCCAAAGTTTTGTCTAATGCTTTGAGAATAATTCCCAAGTTGGAAGGTGTTAAGGTTATCTCATCTTTTATGATTATGGATACTTTTAGTATTTCTTGCAATGTTGATGTTTGTTTTGGGTATAATGGAATTTTATTTTTTGCGGATTGTTCTGTAGTAGTCAATCCTAATTCCTTAGAGCTTGCAGAGATTGCACTTCAAAGTGCTAAATCTTTTAAAGATATTTTAAATGCAAATCCCAAGGTTGCTCTTTTAAGTTTTTCAACAAAAGGCTCTTCTAATGCTAGAGAAACTGAAAAAGTAAAGAATGCTTTAAATATTGTTAAGAATAGGAAGAGCGATTTGCTTATTGATGGAGAGCTTCAACTTGATTCTGCCATAATTAAAAATGTTGCAGAGAAAAAATGTAGAGATTCTTTGGTAGCAGGCTCTGCAAATGTATTAATATTTCCTAATTTAGATGCTGGAAATATTGGTTATAAATTAGTAGAGAGATTAGCCTTTGCCAAGGCCTACGGTCCCTTTTTGCAAGGCTTTTCTAAGCCAATTAGTGATCTTTCAAGAGGTTGTTCTGTTGATGAGATTGTATTTGCAAGTGCTTTAATGATAAGCATTTAAAGTATTTGAAATTTTTATAAATTCTTCAACAGAAATGTTTTCAGGTCTTTTGTCTAGATATTCTTTTAAAAAATCTTCTCTTAGAACAGCTTTATTCTCGACGAAATTAATAATGGTATTTTTCAATTTTTTTCTTCTGCTTGAAAATACAGTTCTAACCAATTTGTTGAAGTCTTTAAAGTCTTTTATATTGGGGTTTTTAGGAATTAATTTTAGTGTTGTAGACTTAACTTTAGGAGCAGGATAAAAATTGCTTTTTCCTATGTCTATTATTTTAATTACGGTAAAGTGTGATTGTACTAAGACTGTAAATGAAGAATAGTTTTTACTGTTTATTTTTGCAATCATTCTGTCGGCCAACTCTTTTTGTACTGTGAATACCATTTCTTTTAAAAAATTTTCTTCAATTAATCTAGATATTACTTTTGATGCTATATTATATGGCAAATTTGAAAATATTTTATTAATGTTTTTATTTTCATTTTTGTATTTTTTTAAAAAATCCCCTTTTATTAGTTTGAAGTTTTTTAATTTTCCAAATTTTTCATTTAATATTTCTGAATATTTTAAGTCAATTTCAAATGCAGTTAGGAAATTAGTTTTTTTTAATAAAATGGCAGTCATTGAGCCAAGACCCGGACCAATTTCCCAGATTTTTTCATTTTTTTTTAGTTCTAAGCTTTCTATTATTTTTTGCCTTATATTTTCGTTTATTAGATAGTTTTGTCCCCACAACTTTCTTGGAGCTATTTTTTTTTCTTTTAATGTTTGCTTTATGCTAGCTATACTGTTATAGTTGATGTCCATAGATAAGAGATATTAGCATATTATTCTTTATATTGGCAGTCATTTTTACATTATTTTATTTTTTTAATCTCATTATTGTAAATAATGTAAGTTATAAGGACAACGCTTAATGTTAAAAATGTAGGTATTTGGTGATGTTTTACTATAAAGAATTTGCTAAAAAGTGTTGCTGTAATTTTTATTGTTTGGAATATGTAAGCATTTATAAGGTCAAGAAGAAAAAATAAATTCAAGTTTGAGTAGTAAGTTATTAAGCTTAATATTGTTATTATTAAGAAAATTAATGTTAATGGAATAATTATTAAGTTTGACAATACTGAGATTGGTGTTAGATCAAAATTGTTAACATAAATTACTGGTAAAGTGAATATTTGAATAAAAAATGTTGTAAGCATTGATGACATTAGCTTGTTAAGACCATATCTATTTTTTAGATGAACCGCTACTGATATTCCCATTGTTGCAAGATAGGAAAGCTGAAATCCTATTGAATTTAGTGTTTCGGGAAATGCAATACTGTTTATTGTAAAACTAATAGATAGGCAGCTTATTAAATTAATCTTCCCGTAGATTAGTTTGTATATTATAAGAGATTCTGTCATTAGAAATGCCCTTAGTGTTGAAGGTGTAAATCCAGTTAAAATTAGATAATTTAATAAAATTGTGCTTAGTATTGAGTATTTTAATTTTTCATTTGTGATTATTAAAAGTAAGTAGTAGCTTATTAAGCTTATTAGATAAAAATGTAGTCCAGACACTACCAAAATGTGGGCAATGCCTGCATTTTGAAATAATGTTTTTTCGTATTTTGTTATTTCTGATTTGATATTCAAAATTATTGCTTTTGAAAAGTGGGAGTAGCTAGGATTTAATGAGTTTAAAAAAATATTTAAAGCATTTGTATATTTTTCTCTAAGCTTAGAAAAAAAGGATCTTTTAATAAGTTTTATTTTTTGGTTTTTAATTTTAACAGTATCTCCTACTTTAAAAATATTTTCAATATTTTTAAAGTAGGATTTGTGTGTATTGGCTGTATTGTCAATTGCTTCAATAATGGTTTTTGAATCTTTTTTAAAATGTTTAATGTTTACTATTTTATAAATATTTTTTTCCAATGTTTTAAAATTCAATCTAGCTTGAAAGCTTAATAGAAACAATGTGCAAAAAATAAAACTAAGTGCTAAGTGTTTGTTATTTTTTATTATAAAAAATAATGCTAGTGTTGTGTTGAGATAAATTAAATTGAGCTTAAAATAGTATTGAATTGATAAATTAAGTGAAATTAGGATAAATATTAAAATCATTTATAATATTCCCATTTTTTATTTGTAAATAATTATATTTTGAATTTTAATTTGTTTTGATTAATCAATCAATAATAATTAATTGACAATTAATTATTATTTAATTACAATACTTTATGCAATTGTTAAAAAATAAATATTCATTCAAGCGAGCTTTGCTTGATCTTTTTTTGGCCTATGCTGTTATTTATCTTGCATCTTCTTTTGAAAATGTTAATTCAGAATTTTGGAATGTTGCTAAGAACCATTTTTATTTTTGGGCTTCAAGATCTTTTTTAATTATTTTTATAATTTATTTTTCCAAACTTACTAGTTCTTGTGATGATTTTAGAGTGGAGTTTTTTATTCCTAAATTTAAATTTATTTTTATTTGGGAATCTGTAATAATTTTTATTAAAACAATATTGATTGCAATAATATCAATTTTTTTAATAGCTTTTTTGCTTGAATATCTGTTGCCAGAGTCGTCATTTGCCTCTTATTTCCAAAATAATTCTGGGTTTAATTGGAAGATCAGTAGTAAAACAGCATTGATTTTAATGATTTTTACTTCTTTACTTACAGGAGCTTTTGAAGAGTTGTTTTACAGGGCTTTTGTTATTACTAAGTTTACGCAAATGGGCTTTTCCGGTGTAGTCACCGTTTTAATCAGTAGTATGTTTTTTGCTTTTGAGCATTTATATTATGGGGTTTTAGGCTTTTTGGTTACATTTATATTTGGGATATTTTTTGCTTTTACTTATTTAAGGTATAAAAATGTATATTATATGATTTTTATGCATAGTTTTTATAATATTATTGTTAGCATGTTATTGCTTTTTTTAAATTGATTTGAGGGGGATTTATGAGAGATACTGTGCCTAAGCGCTTCAAGGAAGTGGTAACTCCTTATAGTGAGCTTGATATTTTTATATATAAGGAAGCAGAGTCTAAGAGTTTCAAAAAACAAATATACGCTGATTTTTGGAATGAGGTAAAAAGAGTTGCTTCTGGGCTTTTGTATTATGGTATTAAAAGGGGAGAAAAAGTTGTAATCGTCTCTGATTCTAGAAGAGAGTGGATAATAATTGACGTTGCTACTTTGGGACTAGGTTGTGTTGATGTTCCTAGGGGAAATGATTCTTCTGAGGATGAATTAGCTTATATTATTAACCATTCTGAATCCACTTTTATTTTTGTTGAAAACAATAAACAGCTTCAAAAAGTTTTATCCAAAAAACATGATCTTAGATTGGTGAGATGTATTGTTGTTATTGATGATGATAAATCTTATGAAGAAAAAATGGGAAGTATTACTGTATTTTCTTATAAAAAATTGCTAGAACTTGGAATTGAGTATTTAAGGGCTAATCCAAAATCATTTGATATGGAGATTGAAAAAGGTTCTTCAAAAGATATTGCAACTATAATATATACTTCTGGTACAACAGGTGTGCCAAAGGGAGTAATGTTAAGGCATGAATCTTTTATTTTTCAATTAGACAGGCTTTATGATTATCTTCCAACACTTAAGCCAGGTAAGATAATGATTTCTATTCTTCCTCTTTGGCATTCTTTTGAGAGAGCTTGTGAATATATAGTTGCTTTAAAGGGCATAGCAATTGCATATTCAAAACCCATAGGCCCTGTTTTGTTAAAAGATTTTTTACTTTTAAATCCTCAAACGATTATTTCTGTGCCTAGAATTTGGGAAGGCATAAGAATAGGTATTATTAAAAAAGTGTCAGAATCTTTGATTAAAAAACTTGTGTTTGGAGGGTTTTTAAAGATTGGAATTTTCTATGCAAAACTTAAGGAAAAATTTTTAGGGTTTTCTCCTGTTTATAAAAAACCTAATTTTTTTATTTCACTTTTTTCAAAATTATTCTTATTTGTTGGGATTATTTTAATTTTTCCTGTTAAATTATTAGGTGATATTTTGGTATTTAAGAAAATAAAAAATGCTCTTGGAAAAAATTTTGAATTTGGAGTTTCTGGTGGTGGGGCTTTAGTTGATTATGTTGATTATTTTTTCAAAGCTGTAGGAATTAAAGTCCTTGAAGGTTATGGCCTTACTGAAACAGGTCCTATTTTGAGCGTTAGGCGTCTTAAGGGTCCTGTAGCTAGAACCGTAGGTCCTATTTTGCCGGATGTTGAATATAAGGTAGTTGGAATTGACGGGAGAGTTTTGTCTTATGGAGAAAAAGGTGAACTTTGGATAAGGTCTCCACAAATAATGAGCGGTTACTTTAAAGATAAAGCTAAGACAAGTGAAGTTTTAACAGAAGATGGTTGGTTTAATACTGGAGATTTGGTTAGATTGACAATTAATAATGAAATTTCAATTGTTGGTAGAAGTAAAGATACAATTGTTCTTAGAGGGGGAGAAAATATTGAGCCTGAGCCTCTTGAGAGGGTTTTGAGCAAATCGTTATTTATTGAAAATATTATGATTGTTGGTCAAGATCAAAAATTTTTGGGAGCTATTATTGTGCCTAATTTTGAAAATCTTGAAAAGTGGGCAAATTCTAATGGGGTATCTTTTGCTTCTAGAGGTGATTTATTGATCAGCGAAGATGTTAACAAGCTGTATTCTAAGCAAATCTCAGATACTATTAATATCAAATTAGGTTTTAAAAGCTTTGAAAGAATAGTAGGTTTTGTTTTGCTTCAAGATTCTTTTTCAATTGGAGAAGAACTTACCAATACTCTTAAGTTAAAAAGATATTATATATCTCAAAAGTATGAAGATAAAATAAGGTTAATTTTTAGTAAAAGTGATCTTGATTTAAATGGATATTAGAATATTAGGCAAGAATATTTTATAGCATTTTCTTGCCTACATTTTTAACATATAAGGAATATTTAATAGGTACATACAATTTTTTATTGTTTGTAATATAATTTTTAAAAATTCGATTCTTGTTGCTGTTAAATCAGTATTGTTTATGTCTATTACTTTAACTTCTTGATAGTATGTGCTAAAATGCTTTGCAAGCGAGTATGAATAGCTGGTAAGTATTGAAGGATTTAAATCTTTTGCTGCTTTGATTATATTTTCTTCTAATTCTGATATTATTTTAATAATTTCCCATTCTTTTTCATGTTTTAAAAGTTCGAAATTAATTTTTTTCACTATGGGGATAGAAAGTGCATTATATTTTTCAAGAATGCTATTAATTCTTGCACCAACGTATTGTATGTATGGTCCAGAATTTCCTGTAAAAGATAGACTTTCTTTTTTGTTAAAAACAATATCTTTATGTACAGCCGATTTTAGTAGGTAATAGTGGATTGCTCCTAGCGCAATATTTAAAGCATTTTTTTTAGCATCTTTTTTATTTGCAATTTTTTGTGTAATTTCAGGCATTATTGACTCCATTAGGTCCAAGATTAAATTATCTCCGTCAATTACATTGCCTTCTCTTGACTTCATTTTGCCATCAATAAGATTAACCATTCCGTGTGATAAATGGAGGAGTTTTTTGTTTTTAGAAATTCCCAATTTTTCTGATATGAAAAATAGACTTTTAAAGTGGTGAATTTGTTCGCTTCCAACCACGTAAATCATTTCTTCAAAATTAAATTCTTCTGTTCTAGCTACTATATTTCCTAAGTCTTGGGTAAGATAGATAGATGTTCCATTTGGTCGTATGAGCACTTTTTGTTTGGTTTGAGCAGCATCTGTTTTTTCATCTGAATCCAAGGGCAAATCAATGCATATTGCTCCATCTTCTCTTTTGTAGCAAAGTCCTTTTTCAAGTCCCTCTAATACTACATTTTTACCAAGTTTAAAAATTTCACTTTCAAGGTAAATTTTATCAAATGATGTATTTGTAATTTTGTATGTTTCTTTTATTCCTTCAATTGCCCATTTATTTAGTTTTTCCCAGAGTTTAATTGTGTCTTCATCTTTTTGTTCCCATTTTAAAAGCAGATCTTGAATTTCTTTTTCAGCGTTTTCATTTTTTTGTGAGTATTTGTTATATTTGACATAAAAATCACCAATTAAATGGTCTCCTTTTTTAAAAGCTTTTTCAGGGGTAATGCCATTCCCAAATTTTTTGTATGCAAGCATTGATTTGCAGATATGTACCCCACGATCGTTTATTAAATTTATTTTTGTAATTTTTGCACCTACGGCTTTTAATATTCTTGATAGGCTTTCTCCTATTACGTCATTTCTAAGGTGCCCTACATGCAGTGGTTTGTTTGTATTCGGGGATGAAAATTCTAATATTATTTTTTTATTGTCTAGATATTTATTTGTTCCGTAGTTATCCTTTTGGGCATTTACCATTTGTATTATATTGTTAATATACTCTTTTCTAGGAATTTTGATATTTAAGTAAGGTCCCATAGCTTTAATTTCGTATTTATTTTTAAGAGTTTTTATTATTTCTTCCGAGATAGTTGCAATAGGAAGTTTTAAGGTTTTACTAAGTTCAAATATTAATATAGTAATGTCTCCCAGATCGTTTTTAGGAGGTTTTTGAATATTTATATTGATTTTGTCTATGCTTATATTTTTTGCTAATGCTAGATTAGCAACTATGATGCCAATTTCGTCTTTAATCTTTTTTTTTATACTTTTAGTCATCCTTTTCCCCTTTAACTCTTATTAGCATATTGATTAATAGTAAAATTAAAGATGCTATAATAAAAACGTTTGAGCTATAGGCTGGTGTTTTTATATTTATAAAATCTTTTATTATAATTATCTCTTTATTGAAAAGTTTTAAATTTCCTGTGTTTAATATTTCTCTAATAAGTGAAATTATTACGTTTAGAGTAATGAAAATTAAAATTGGGATTTTAGAATATTCAATTATTATTGATGGATTTTTTAGGATTTTAAAAGGCTCATTTTTATGGAATGATATTATTATGGCTATTAAAATGGGTATTGAAAATTTGAATTCTTTGTATAGGGTTGGAGTCAAATAGAACATGAATAAGTAGGTTAGACTAGCAAACATTCCTATTATTAATAGATATATTCCCAATATGTGATTTTTATGTTTTCTCAACTCAATTTGGTTGATTATTAAAGCAGGCAATATAATGCATAGTGAAATCCAAACAGATACAATACTAGCATCTAAAAAGTTTTTTGTATAAGCAAAAATAGGAAATAACATTAAATGACTTTTAAGATACTTTTCAGTGATATAAAATGTCTTTTTTTGCATATTATTTCCTTTTGATCTATTTTATTTAGTTTTAAATTGATTTGTATTTTCACTAATTCCAGAAATATGGCTTGAGTTTGTAGTTCCTAAAACTTTAATGCGTTCAATTGCTCCTACTAGCTTATTAATCTCTTCTTTTAGTCCTTTCATAGAGTTTGAGACCGTAATGTTAATTTCTCCTAATAGTTTAACAGTGCTAATGATTTCTTTGTTGCCTCTAAACATATCGTTTGAGCCAATTTTTACCTCATATGTGATTTCTCTCATTGTGTTTAAAGCCTTTAAGATTTCTTGGCTACCTATTGATTGCTCTTGCATTGTGTGGTTTATTTCTTCTATTACTTGAACAACTAGATTGATTGAATCGAATATTTGGTTGAAAGCTTTATTTGTTAGTTCAGAAGTATTCACAGTTTTGGTTATTGAATCCATTATTTCGTTTATTGATGAAGCAACAGATTCTGATTGTGATGTAACTTGTTCTGCTAGGTCTTTTATTTCTTCTGCAACAATGGCAAATCCTTTGCCAGCCTCACCAGCATGAGATGCTTCAATTGCAGCATTCATTGAGAGCAGGTTGGTTTGACTAGCTATAGATGAGATTAAAGAGTTTGCTTCTTGTAATCTTGTTGAGTTTTTGAAAATTTCTTTGATTTGAGCAATAACTTCTTCTTGTTTTTTTCGACCCTCATCAGAAAATCTTTTTAGTTCTTCTGTGCTTTTTGCAGCTTTTTGAGTTATTTCTGTTATTGATTGTATTCCCCCTATCATTTCTTCGATAGCTGATGAGGATTGTTCAACGCTTGCGGCTTGAGTTTCAATTGAGTTGTCAAGAGATGAAATATTTTTTGAAAGACTTTCAATTACGTTTGTTGTATTGGAGATGAATTCTACTTGCTTTTCTACTTCTTCTTGTGTTTTTTCTATGTATTGATTTGAATTTTTTATTGTATCGTGGGTTTTATTTATTTCACTAAATAAATGGTCGCCGTTTTCTTTTAGCAGTCTTACTCTTTCTTGTAGTGAATTAATTACATTTTTTAAATTTTCAATAAAGTGACCAAAAAGATTTATTGTTGAGCTTATTGAATCTTTGCCTTTTGATTCGATTTTAAATGTTAAGTCGCCGTTTTTCACTTTTGGAATGACAACATTGAGTTTATCTATTTTTGATATTATTAAAGTTTTTATGGTTGATATCATTATTAATATAAAAATTATTACTAAAATCAATATAATGGAAAGCGAAACTAATCTCATATTTTTAAATTCTTTTGAAAATATGTTGTTATAATCTATTTTTATTCCCAAGTACCAATGGGATGTTGTAATCCTTGCTAAAGAGATTATTTCATTTGAATTACTTGTATTGTAATTTGCTTTTCCTTGAGACAATGCGTTTAGTATTTGAGTTAGCGTTTTGATATTAAATCCAAATATGTGCTTTATGTTTTTCAAAACTTCATCTTTTCCTCCAAATGCGTCTCCACTGTTGTTTATTATGTATATATTGAAGTATTTTGATGAGTTTTGACTGCTTGCATTTTGTTCTAGCAACGAGTTTTCTAAAAGAAGCAAAAGATATTCTTTTAGCTCGGCAATTTTTTCTGAAATGTCAGCATATAAAATAATATATCCAATATTAGTTTTTTTTGAATCTGTTATTTTATATGTTATTGGGATATAAAAATTGTTATTTATTTTTACCAAACTGTTGTGAAGGATTGAAATTTGAAATGTAGTTAGAGCTTTGCCTAAGATTAATTCTTTCAAGCTCATGTATTGGCCGTTTCTTTTTTTGTCACTTGATGAGATTATGTACCCATCTTTGTTTGTGTACTCTATTATTTTAATAAAGGACGGAAGTGTAATTAAAATCTTGTCAGATACTAAATGTTCTTCTCTTTTGTTATTTTGAATTGCAGATTTATAGTCATATTTGGCTGTTAATATGCTTAAAGCTTTTATTATTTCTTTAGATTCATCAGAAAAGCTTTTAATCATTGCTTGGTTAATGAATTTTGTAAAGTCTTGAAGTTCTTTTGTTATGATTTTTTTATAGCCTTGATCTAGTAGCAAAAAGGTTGTTGCAATAATGATTATTGTATATGCCAAAATTATAAAATTGAATTTATAAAAAAGGTTGGAGTTAAGTTTCTTTTTTTTCACTAAGTCCCCTTAAAATTTTAATTTTCTATAAAATTTTCAAAAATATTAGATTTTTAGTATTCTACATGTTTTATTATATAATTATATATGCATGTGACTAAATAATAAAATAATTATTTGCAAATATTTGGGATATGTAATCTTTAGTGGGAAAAGTGTATTTGCCAATTGTTATTGGTATTTATTTATACATGATTTATGGAAGGTGAAAGTTTTGTTTTAAGGTTTTAATCATGTTATGTTTGGAGAACTTTTATGACTGATGAGAATTTAATCGATGTTAATCTAAAAAATACTAAACGAGTTCTTTATCTTGTTTTATTTGGGTTTCTTTTTTTAAATTTTTTATTTATAGGCTATTCTTATATGAATTATAAGAAGGAATATTTGAATCGCTTTCAATTTGATGCTAGGTTGTTTTTAAACAGTGTATCTACTGTTATTAAGGGTAAGTATATAGAATCTTCTAGATTCCTGGAAGAGCTTGTAAAAGATAGCTATAGGTTTGGGATATTGGTGAATTCTTCAAAGAGCTTTCTTTTGTCTTCAAGTTTAAAATTTGGCGATAGTTTAGATGAAAATAGCGATTTATTTTTAAAGTCAAGAGAATTTGGCTCTATAGATAAAATTTTTAAGACTATTCCTATAGCAGAAAATTCACTCGAAGGCGTATTTTATATTCCTATAGGGAAAAATGTTTTAATATCGAATGCGGATTTTTCATCCTTGGGTTTAAAAGATGTTAGATCAGATCCAATTTATTCTGTTCCTGTGGAAAAAAATTCTAAATATTATTCGAGGTATCTAATAATAGATGGGAAAATTTATTCTGTAGTAAGTTTCCCCGTTAGAGATTCTGTTACAACATTAGGGGTAATAGGGATGTTAGTGTGCTTTGATGATTCATTTGATATTATTGAAAATCAGCTGTATTCTTCTCTTAAGTCTAGCAATTATAACTTTTTTATGCTTGACAGGAATTATGTGCCTATTTTTTCAAACTTTAACAATCTTAAGACCAAATCTTTTTCTAAAGCTTATAGTGAGAATGTTTTGAGTAAAGCTATAGCTTATACTAAAAAAGATGTTTCTGTTTCTCAGCATACTTTTAGTTATGCAAGTGATTTTTATTCTTTAAATTTTGTAAAAACTGGTGATTTTTTGATTCAAGGATTGATTTTAAATGTCAATTCTATTCCTATTATGTTTAAGTCAAATTGGGTTTTATTTTTTATATTTTTATTGCTGTCTTTTTTGATTATGTTTTACTTGTGTAATACTTTTGTTTTTTCGTTAATTAATGATTTTAACAGAATTGTTGATTATCAAAAATCAAAAAGTGATCCTTTTAGTTTTGAGTCTCCTTTGGAGGTTAAGTATTCTTCGGCTATTATTTCTTATATTGGTTCAAAGCTAGATAGTATATCGTCTAGGAGTAATGAATCTTTTGAGAAGATAAAATTTTATTCTGAAGACTTAAGTGGATGTTTAGAGCAAATAGAAGCTGCTATATCAAATACTGAGAGTATAGATTCTAGTGTTTTAGCCTATGAGCAATTAAGAGATACTTTTTCTAAATTTGAAAAGTCAATTGTAGATATTTTAAAAGGCTTTGAATCTATTACTGATCCGATTAATGACCACAATAAATATATGTCAGAAATCTCTTCAAAGTTTGAAGAGAATGTTAGTTTTTTTTATAGCATAGATAAAAATTTGGAAATTTTTAATAAAATTGCTACTACAAATTCTGCTGATATTGAAAGTATTAAAAGTAAAGTTTTCGATTTAAATATTGTTTTTGAAAATGTGAATAAAAACTTCGCAGATCTTTTATCTCAAACAAACAGCTTGCAAAGTGTAAATAAACTTTTAGTTTCAATTTCAGCTCAGACTAATATGCTTGCCATGAATGCAGCGATTGAAGCTGCAAAAGCAGGTGATGCGGGTAAAAGTTTTGCAGTTGTTGCTGAGGAGATTAGAAAGCTTGCTATTAATTCTGGAAAATATTCTAAAACCATTAAAGATGAGCTTAAAATGGTTGATAGTATTATTGCAGTAATTAATTCAGAGATTGATACAATTTATAAAAATTTTATAGATATTCAAGATAATGTGGATAACAATTTTTCAAGACATGAAAAAGTAGATCTTACTCTTGCCAAGCATTTTAAAGAAATTGGCGAGTTTAAAGAAAGGTATTTGTCTCATGATACTAAGATCAGAGATGCTAAGAATATGTATAAAGAAATATTTAATAACCATTTTTTTGTTAGCGGAAAGTTTAACAACTTTAGTCAGGATTTAAAAGAACTTAAGGTTTCTAAGATGAATTTAGATGCAGTAAGTTCTCTTCAAGAATATTCATCTTTGATTAAATCTTCTAAAGGCAAAATATTAAAGACAAAGGAATTGATTCAAAAGATTAATAATGAGATTAAAGATATTCTTTTTTAGTTTTTATGATTTTTAAACCCTATGTAGAGAACTTCTTCTTCTAGTAAAAGTCCAGTTTTTGAGTAGACTTCAGTTTTTACTTTTTCAATTAGATTTTTTACATCATTAGAAGTGGCATTGTTAACGTTTATAAGAAAATTTCCATGGTATTTAGACACCGTGGCGCCTCCAATGCTGAGTCCTTTAAGTTTGCACTCTTCAATTATTTGTCCGCTAGGCTTGAGAAATGCTTTATTGTTTTTGAAAGTACTTCCACTGCTTGGGAATAAATAGTGTCCTTTTTTTATTCTTGCTTGTTTATTTTTATTCATTTTTTCTTCAATAATTTTTTTATTTTCTTTTTTTAAATTCAATTCAATTTTTAATATGAGAAAGTTTTTATTTTGAAAAGGCGAGATTTTATACTTAAAATCTTCTTTTTTAAATTCTTGGCAAATAGTTTTTCCTTTGTCATTTATAAATGTAATTTTTTTTAGTATTTCAGAGATTTCATTTCCAAAACATCTGGCATTCATCCATACAGCGCCTCCGAGTGTTCCGGGCAACCCATAAATAAATTCTAGACCACTTAAGCTGTTCTCAAGTGCAGTTCTGCATAAGTTTTCGAAATTTGCACCACATTCGGCGGTGATTTGATTGTCTTGAATTTCTATTTTGTTTAAATGTCCGGTGTATATTATTGGGAAATCAAGTTCTTTCTCGTCATTGACTAAAATATTGGATCCTCCTCCTAGAATAAATAATTTAATTTTTTCTTCTATTGCAGCTTTAAAAATAGTTTGGGCTTCTTGAATATTTTTAGGAATGAGGAATAATTTCGAAATACTTCCAATTTTATATGTTGTATAGTCTGTTAGGCTTTTTGTTTGAGGCTTAATATTGATTTTTTTCAAAAAATTATTTAGGCTTTTAAGCATACTTGCTTAATGATAAATTAGATTTTTTATTTTTTCAATTTTTGGAAAATATATGATTTTAAAGCTATATAATACTAGAACAAAGGGTTTTTCAGAGTTAACAAATTTTGATGGCCTTAAAGTGTATGCTTGTGGGCCTACTGTTTATAATTATGCTCACATTGGAAATTTTAGAACCTATATTTTTGGAGATTTGTTAATTAAAACTTTAAAGTTTTTAGGATATAAGATTGATTATGCGATGAATATTACAGATATTGGGCATTTAACGGGCGATTTTGATGAGGGAGAAGATAAAGTTGTTAAAGCTGCAAGAGAAAAAGGTCTTACAGTTTATGAGATTAGTGAATTTTTTACGGAGGCTTTTTTTAACGATTGTAGAAAATTAAACATTGCACATCCCGATAAAGTTCTTATTGCAAGCAAACATATTCCCACCATGATAGAGGTTGTTAAAATTCTTGAAGAAAAAAAAATTACTTATTTTTCTAATGGTAATGTGTATTTTGATACTTCTTGCTTTAAAAGTTATGGAGAGATGGCTGGCATTAATTTGGTTGATAAAGATATGGCTTTTTCCAGGGTTGATATTGATGAGTTTAAGAGGAATAAAACCGATTTTGTTTTATGGTTTACTAATTCTAAATTTAAAGATCAGGAAATGAAGTGGGATTCTCCTTGGGGATTTGGTTATCCAAGTTGGCATTTGGAGTGTGCTGCTATGAATTTGGAGTATTTTAAAGATACGCTTGATATTCATTTAGGGGGAGTTGATCATATTGGAGTTCATCATATTAATGAAATAGCAATAGTAGAGTGTTTTTTGGATAAGAAGTGGTGTGATATCTTTGTTCATGGAGAATTTTTGATTATGGATTATAATAAAATGTCAAAATCGAGTGGGAATTTTATTACAGTTAAAGACTTGCAAGAGCAAAATTTTTCTCCTCTAGATTTTAGATACTTGTGTTTGACATCGCATTACAGGAATCAATTAAAATTTTCATTGAATAATCTTCAAGCAAGTAAGATTGCTAGGGAGAATATGATAAACAGGCTAAGTTCTTTTTATGCTTCTTTAGATTCGGTTGATTTAAATATGCTTCATAAAGATTTGAAAAGTTTTTCCTCTAGTACAGAAGAAGAATATTATGATTTTTTTGTAGAAAAAGTTTCTTTTGACTTGAATGTTTCTCAAGGATTAGCTTTGCTTTGGGAGATAATTAAATCTGAAGATTTAGGTTTTGTTTCAAAGCTTAAATTAGCGTTTATTTTTGATGAGATTATGTCGCTTAATTTAAGAGAAGAGATTTTAAAAAATTTGGAAAATAATAATGCAGTTATTGATGAGAATATGAAAACTTTGATTGAAGAAAGAAAAATAGCTAAATGTGAAAAAAATTTTAAGCGTGCTGATGAAATTAGAGACTTTTTTGCTAAAAAAGGGTTTGTTTTGATTGATACTAAGGAAGGAACTAAAGTTAAAAGAGGCTAGTATTTGGTTATTTTTTTAAAAAACAAATATTTTTATTTAAGCTTAATTTTTGTTATTTTTTTATTTTTATTTGTTTTTTCTGGATTTTTATTTTATTCAAAGCCAATTATTTATGATATATCTCCAATTCCCACTTCACACAAGGACATTATTGTTATTAAAGGAAGCAATTTAGGTAGTAGCACGGGAGAGATTAATATTAACAATAATTATTTGGTTAAAAGTAGTATTATTAGTTGGAATAATACTGAGATAATTTTTAAAATTACAGAAGAAGTAAATTCTGGGCTTATTTTTGTAAAAAGTGAGAGTGGGACTAGTAACGAACTTTTTCTAGTGATTAGCAGGCAAGTCCCCATTAAGCTTAATGGGAAAAATATACCTTCGATTTTTCCAGAGGATAAAATAATTTTAAATGCAAATTCTTCAACTTTATTACAAGGTATGAATTTTTTTTCAAATTCTAGTACTATTAAAATTTTTCTTGAAACTAAGGATGAACTTTATACAATTTTGCCTCAAAATATTTTAAATGTTTCTGAGAATAAAGTAGAATTTATTTCTCCTAAAACTTTAAATTCTGGTGGTAAGCTTTATGTTTTATTGGAGGATCTTCAAAGCAATAAAGTTCCATTTTTTGTTAAAGATGATTTTTTCAAATGGTCTTTGAGCGATTCAAAACAGTTTAGAATAATTGAAGAAATTTATTTTTCTCAAGATATCAGTAGCAATTTTGATTCAAAGCCTGAAGACATTAATTTTAATATCTTCTATTTAAGACCAATTGAGAATGAACGTCAAAAAATTACAAAGTACGACAATGAGCATCTTGATTTTAATATTGATAATTTATTTTTTAAAAGCTTGAAGACAAATAAATTTATTTTTGAGACCCAAGTAAAGACTCATAAACTTAATTTGGAATTTTTGGATACTAAATATTTAGAAAGTATTGAGGTTAATAGAGATGTTAATAACCAAGAGTACAAAACATATGTTCAAAACAAAAGAAAAGATTATTTATCTTACGTAGCTGTTGATTTAATGCCGTTAGATTCTATGATTTTATCTATGACGGCTGGGAATAATTCAGTTTATAAGTTGTCTAAAGCAATTATTGATGTTTTGACTTTAAATTTTAAAATTGTTGAGAATAATTTAAGTTTAAAGGATGCTATTAAAGAAAGAAAAATTTCATCTAGCAATTTAATGGTTCTTACGAATTTATTATTTTTAAAGTATGAGATTCCTCTTAGAAATATAGTTGGGCTTTATTATGATTCCAATTCTCTTAAATTAAATGAACATCTTTGGTTTGAATTTTTTTTGCCTGGGGTTGGCTTTGTATATTTTGATATAATAAATGCAGTATTATTTAAGGATAGTTCTAAGTATTTTTTAAATATATCTGAAAACTATATTCAATATGGTTGCAAGGAAGACCACGATAAAAATGGATTTTTTAATGGATATTCAGATTCTGGGTTTTTAAGGTATAAAAGCCTAACAAACGAATCGTATTCTTTAATACATAGATTTGTTTTGGAGGATAATTTATGATGAGGGATGATCAAATATTTAATTTAATTGAGAAAGAGAGATTAAGAGAAAAAGAACATATTGAGCTTATTGCATCTGAAAATTTTACATCTCTAGAGATAAGGCAGGCTGTTGGGAGTATTTTAACCAATAAATATGCTGAAGGGTATCCTTTGAATCGATATTATGGTGGTTGTTCTTTTATTGATGAGATTGAATCTTTAGCAATTTCAAGAGCCAAAGAGCTTTTTGGCGCAGAGTATGCCAATGTTCAGCCCCATAGCGGTTCTCAGGCCAATATGGCTGCTATAATGGCTCTTATTAGCCCTGGGGACAGGATTCTTGGTATGCAATTGTCTCATGGAGGACATTTAACCCATGGTAGTAGGGTGAATTTTTCTGGCATATTTTTTAATACCTATTTTTATGGTGTTTCTAGAGATTCTGAGGTGATTGATTATGATGAGGTTCTTAAAATAGCTAGAGATTGTAGACCAAATTTAATAATAGCTGGTGCTTCTTCTTATTCTAGAGAAATTGATTTTAAAAAATTTAGAGAAATAGCAGACGATGTTTCTGCTTATCTTTTGTGTGATATTGCCCATATTTCAGGTCTTATTGTCGCTGGCTTTCATAATTCTTCTATTGATGTGGCACATCTTACTACAAGTACTACGCATAAAACTTTAAGAGGACCAAGGGGTGGTATAATACTTTCTGGAAAAGATTTTGACAGATTGGTAAACTTTAATGGGAAAGAGAGAGCTTTGTTTAATGCTGTAAATTCTACAGTTTTTCCTGGAACTCAAGGAGGTCCTTTGGTTCATGTTATTGCGGGTAAGGCTGTTGCATTCAAAGAAGCTCTTCATAAAAATTTTAAAGAATATATTGCCAACGTAATAAGAAATACTAAAGTTATGGCTGAATATTTTAAATCGGAAGGATTTCGGATTGTCAGTGGAGGTACAGACAATCATTTATTTTTGATTGATCTTAGTGATTTAGATCTTACAGGTGCTGATGCTGAGAAATTGCTTGAGGGTGTAAATATTACTTTAAATAAAAATGCCATTCCTTTTGACAAAAAAAGTCCTTCTTTGGCTTCTGGCATTAGAATTGGAGGTGCCGCTATTACTTCAAGGGGCTTGAATGAAAGCGATTCTTTAAATGTTGCTAAATTTATTGTTAGAGCTTTAAAGACAAGGTCTGATACTGAATTAAAACAAATAAAAAAGGAAGTCGTAAGATTTATTAGCGATTTTGATATGCCTTAATTGTGTTTGGAGGTTATGATCAATAAATGCCAAGCTTGATTAGAATGTTCTTTTTAGTGTTGTTGCTTATTTTTATTTTTAACCCCATTTTAATAGGGATGCTTTTTATATTATTTCCTTTTATTTTAATATTGTTTAGTTTTTTAGGTGTTTTTAGAATATATCTTACAAGAGGTTACTCATATTCTAGGTCTAGAGAGTTTGAATTTTATAAACTTTCATTTTTATTAATGTCTAAATTGCTATCTATTTTGGGAACTGTAACAGGAGAGCAGCTAAGCTATGTTAATTTTATTATTAATTCTTTGAATTTGTCTGAACGCGGTAAATCAGAATTGTATACTATCTTTCATTCTGCTATTACTAAGAATAATAATGCGGATAAAATTTTGTATACTCTTAAGCTCGGTTATTTCCAGCATAAAGATCTTTTTATATGGCTTTTTGCTTCTCTTAAAGAAATTAACAGACTTTCTAGGCATAAAAACTTAGAAGCTGAAAAATTTATTTCTTATGTTGGGGTTTTTCTTGAGCTTGAATCTGATGGTTATGAAGCTTATAAAGATGTTAATATTAAAATTGTAAATCCTTATAGTGTTTTGGGTTTGACTTACAGTGCTGGTGATGACGAGGTTAAAAAGGCTTATAAAAGCCTTGTTATAAAATATCATCCTGATAAGTTTACAAATGATCCTATAAGACAAAAAGATGCAAATGATAAATTTATTAAAATTCAAGATGCTTATGAAAAGATTTGCAAAGAAAGAAATATGAAGTAATTAATTTTTTGTGAAGATAAAAAAAAAGAAGGGCAAAACCCTTCTTTTTTTATTGTTAGCTTCCACTGTAGGCTATTTTGAATTGCAAGAAAGCACTACCAATAGCGGCATTATTTGTGTTTTTATTAGCAAGTTCTATAATGTTATTTGAATCCCATCCAAGAGAAATTGTTGTAAATCTTATTAGTTTTTCAAGACTAAGCCCTGTTTTTAAATAAATTTTTGTAGCATCGCTTGAGATTTTATTAGAAGGTCCTAAAAGGTATGCTCCAATATAGGGTACTACATATGCTTCTGTTGAGATGGATGCTATTGGGATTGCATAATCAAAATATAAAGCCATACCGATTTTCATTGCATTCTCAAATGTCAAATTAGGAGTTAAAGTTTGTGTGCTTGTTGATGAACTTTGTTGGCTTTGATTGTTTGGATTAGTGTTTGGAATTGCTGTAGGGTAGTTTTCTACAGATTTTTGTCTTAAAATGTCATAAAGACCGATAGATGTTATCCATCCTAGTCCATTCACAAGCCCTTTTTTATTGTCTTCATAGCTTGAGATTTCAACATTTAAGCTTTGAAATGCATTTTCTGATATGGTTTTTAATTTTTTTTCTGTATCCTTGGATCTGTAAAGATTTTGTCCGTAGCTTATTCCTAGTGCAACTCCAGATTTTTTGTCTTGTTCTCCAAATAGTCTTGTGCTGTAGGAGTCAGATCCCTTAATCTTCCAAGATTCTTTCTTGCCATCGACTTTATTCCAAGCAAATCCTATGCTTGCTCCTGCTGAGAACGCAATTCCTAGTTCTTGATTTTTGCTGAAATTAAGAGCATTGTCTTTTGGATCAAATATATCTTCGGCTTTTTTGCTAGGATCTGAGGCTATTCCTTTTTTGGAATTTGCTGCTTTTGATATATGTCCAAATACAGAAAAATCGCTTGCAAAAGGATCTATGCCAAAATCAGTACCCATTTGTAAAATAAGATAGGTATTTTTATTATTGATTTTTGTTAGTCCAAATTTATATTGAGCTCCCAGAGATGCTAAAATGGCAGAATTTGATAAAGTTGGACTTAATAAATCGTTATCAACTACAGATTTATCTTTTAAAGAGTACGCTATTGATGAGTTGTTGAATGTTTCATTTCCATAAGCCCCTGATAAGCCAAAATTTAATTCAAAAGGTGTTTCTGCAATTACAGATTCAGTATTTTCTTCTTGATCAAGTAGGTTTTTTATTGGCTTCCATGTTGCTTGAATTCCATAAAGTATTCCTTGATAAGTCTTATTGTATGGGGTGTCTTTGTCATTTTCTTGATTTCTGTTCCCTGTGCCTGTTCCCCCTATTGCAAATGTAAGGTCGAGTTGTGGAAGTTTGTATCCCAGCTGGATTGTTCCTATGCTTTTAGAAGTTCCTCTTGCAATAATTGTTCCCCGTACTGCTCTATCATTGCTTGGAAATCCATAATAAGTGCTTTTAAATCCAGTCATAGGTGCAAAACTAAATAAAGATTCTTTATTAAAGTCAAAATCTGTCATAGTGCTTATTTTAATAAAAAAATCGTATATATTGATTTGGGATGTAATATCTCCCACATCAATTTTAAATTGATCACCTTTTTTGCCGTCTGCTTTTAATGCAAGATCTTCTACTTTAATATAAGCTGAGAATGGGTCGTCTTTACCTAATTCGGGATTAGTTTCAAATGGTTTAAGTTTAATAGTAATTTTGCTTTTATTTTCAAACCCAGGAACAAGTTCATCTATATCGAATCTGAACTCACTTGTGTTTTCAAATCCAAATGTAGGTATCCATGGGTTTATTTTAAATATATCATTTTCTTTTAATGCATCTGCTGCAAATATTGATACAGATGTAGTTAAAAATATAATCAATTTATATAAGATATTATCTTTCATAATTATACCTTCCTATTGTAACTATAAACTTTGTTAGTTGTAGTTATTTATTAAATATTTTAATAAATAATATTATATACATGCTATTATATTTTTACATAACAGCATGTATATAATATTAAAATATTGGGTAAAAATTCAAGATCATATTAGAATTTTATTATTTTTATCTTATTCAAATATATAAATAAGATTAACTTTGTCATTAATTAATCTTATTTATTTTAAACGATTAATTTATATTAAATAAACCAACAGTCCTGTTGCTAAAATGTAACATAAAGCGTAAATTATTGTTTTTGATAAAAGTTTGCCTTCTTGCCCAATTAATCCGGCAGTTGTTGCTGCTATTGTGATGTTTTGAGGAGAAATCATTTTTCCTCCAGTTGCTCCTGTTGTATTTGCTGCTGCAAGCCAGTAAGGATTTGTTCCAATATTTTCTGCCATTTGTGTTTGCAAAGGTCCAAAAAGAACATTTGAAACTGTGTCACTTCCTGTTAAGAATGTACCAATAGCTCCAATTAGTGGGCTAAATAATGGGCCAAATTTACCTGTTATTATTGAGATTCCATTAGCAAGATCTCTTATCATTCCACTATGTGTCATCAATCTTGATATTGCAACGATGCATATGATGATAAATGAAGATAATGCCATTTTTTTTAAGGTTAGCAAGAATATTTTTAGTTGTTTTGATATTGGGATCCCCCGTATTGAATAGGATATTACTGTGGCAAGTATAATCAAGAAACCCGGAGATATGATCCATTTGAAGTGTAAGGGATTTGCTTCTGGGTAAACGCTAATAGTGCTTTGAAAAGTTTTTAGGTATTCATGAATTTTGTTAAAAAGAGGAGATACAAGGATTATAAATACCACTATTAAAATGTAGGGTGAACAAGCAATAATTCCTTTTGAAAGGGGCATTGTGCTCGTATTCTTGCTTTGGCAATTGTTAGCGTATTCATTTCTAAAAAGCTTTGCATAAACTATTGTTATTGTCATAGAAAGGATGCTTCCAAGTATTGCAGGAAGTTCTGGACCCAGAGTTTTTGATATAAATATTTGAGATATTGCCATTGACATTCCTGAGAGTAGGGTAAGAAGGAATATTCCTTTTAATCCTTTAATGCCCCCTCCTGTAAGAATTACCAATACAAAAGGTATTGTTAAGGTTGGGAGTATTAGTTGCAATGCAATATCAGATGAAAGTATGTTAACATCTAAGTTGGTTGCTTGAGCTAAAGATATTATGGGGATTCCCACAGATCCATAAGCGGTTGATGAGGTATTCATTATCAAACAAATTAAGCAGGCAAAAAATGGTTCAAATCCCATTGCTATTAATATTGATACGGGGATTGCAACGGCAGTTCCGTATCCAGCAACTCCTTCTAAGAAGTTCCCAAATCCCCATGCTACTAGTAAGACTATAATTCTTTTATCAGAAGATACACTTGATAATATATTTTTAATAGTCTCAATATCTTTTTGATCTTCTGACATTTTGTATGTGAATATGGCGGCAATAATAACGGTTGCTATTGGCCATATTCCCATTAGGGTGCCTTCAAGTATTGCAAGACTTGTGTTTACCATTCCTAAGTTTTTATAAAATATAACTATAGCAATAGTAGTTATTAGTGATATAGGTATTACATAGTAAGCAGGTTTTTTTATTATGCCAAGTCCAATAATTATTAGGATTATAGGCACCAAAGCCGTTATAAAATCGTAAGAATTCATAAAAAATGGCTCCTTTTTCTGTTGTATTATATTAACAATTAATAAATAATATATAATTTAATATTACAACATGAAGAGTATCTGCGCTATTGAAAAATTGCTGTTAACTTTATTTTTAAATTTTTTATTGCTTTGTGACAATCTTTTTGCAGTTAAATTAACTGCAATTAATGAATTATCAAAGCATGCAAAATCAATAGTTTTGATGGATTGTGGTACTAATCGGATACTTTATTCTAAGGAACCTAATTTACTTTTTCCCCCAGCATCACTTACAAAGATTGTTACAATTTATACAGCTTTGATTGAGGCTGAAAAGCGGAATATAAAATTAACAAGCGCAGTTCCTATTAGTGATTCTGCTTCATATTATAATGCACCTTTGAATTCTTCTTTAATGTTTTTAGAAAAGGGTCAAATTGTTAATTTTGAAGAAATTCTAAAAGGACTTTCGGTTTCTTCAGGTAATGACGCGGCCATTGCAATTGCTGAGTTTGTAGTAGGTGATTTAAACAGCTTTGTTAATTTAATGAATATTAATGTTTTGAATTTAGGACTTTTGAATATGCATTTTGTCGAACCTTCTGGATATAGCAATGAAAATAAAATTACAGCGTTAGATATGGCTTTTTTTGTAAAATCTTATTTAGAAAAGTTTAAGTTTATGCTTAATATTCATTCTTTGAAGGATTTTGTTTATCCAAAGAATAAAAATTTAGGAACTACTTTATCATCGAAATTTTTAAACTTAAAACAAAAAAATGCAAATCTATTAATATATGATTATCCTTATGCAGACGGTCTTAAAACAGGATATATTAAGGAATCGGGTTTAAATCTTGTTGCTACTGCCAAAAAGGGTAAAAGAAGATTAATCGCAGTTATATTGGGGGTTGAAAAGGGGCTTAATGGATATGGAGAGAAGTTGCGAGCTTTGATTGCAAAAAATTTATTTGAGTATGGATTTAATGAGTATTCTAAATTTCCTTTAATAGTAAAATTAAAAGAAAAAGTCTATAATGGTACAGTAGATGCAGTTGCTCTTTTTTCTAAAGAGCCTTTTTATTATGTTTTGACAAGAGATGAATTTGATAAAATTAATATAAGTTATACTATTGATAAGTTGGTTGCTCCTCTTAGTGGGGATAAGCCTGTTGGGAGGGCTATGATTTTTTTAGAAAATGAAAAATTGGGGGATATTGCTTTGTTTAGCAGCAAAGTAAATAAATTAGGATTTTGGCAAAGTCTTTATAAGAGTTTTTTAAATTTTTTTCAAGAGAGTATTAAATTTTATGTTAAATCATTTTAATTTTAAATTTAAACGAGATGTTACAATAATAGTTCCGGGCGAAGCTTTTGTTTCAAACAAAAGAGTTATTTCTACAATTCTTGGTTCTTGTGTTTCTGTTGTACTTTATGACGAATCAGTCAATTTAATTGGAATGAACCATTATGTTCTAGTTAAGTCAGATCTTGATATATCTCCTGCTCAAAGGGGAAGATATGGGGTTTATGCTATTCCTATGTTAATAAATGCAATGTTAGAAAATGGAGCTAATAAGAGTAATCTTAAGGCTAAGCTTTTTGGCGGTACGAATTTTATGGCAAAAGGGTCAGTTAAAGTGGGTCTTGAAAATTCAGAGTTTGCTATTAATACATTAAATAAGTATCGTATTCCAATCTTAGCTAAAGATTTTGATCAATCTAAGTCGAGAAAGATTTTTGCTTTTCCTGAAAACTTTAAAGTTATTGTGGAATATCCAGATGGAGCAAAGGTTTTTTAATTTTGATTGATGATTTTTTTAAAAGCGCTCTCAATCAATTTCAATATGAAGCAGTTACTACTATTGAAGGCGCTCTTTTAATTATTGCTGGTGCTGGTAGTGGAAAAACAAGGGTTGTTACTCATAGAATAGCTTATTTGCTTTTAAAAGGAATTGCTCAGAAGGAAATTTTAGCCTTAACTTTTACCAACAAGGCGGCTAATGAAATGAAAGATAGGATTAAAGAAATTTTGAGAAGTCCTCTTAGTAATCTTATGGTTTCTACTTTTCATGCTTTTGGACTTTTCTTTTTAAAAGAAAATTATAGATTATTGGGATATAGGAAAAATTTTAGTATTTATGACGATAATGATAGAGTTTCTCTTCTTAAAGAGATTTTACTTGATGAGGGTCTTTTTAATAAAAAAGTTTCTTTGAAGTCACTTAGTAATGTTATTTCACTTTTAAAAAATGAGATTATTACTTTTAATGATTTAAAAGAAGAAGATATAAATGTTTTCAGGCTTTATGAAGAGAGATTAAAACTTTATAATGCTTTTGATTTTGATGATTTGATTTTAAAACCAAAAGAATTGTTGAGTAATAATTTTGATATTAGTAATAAATATTCTAAAAGGTATAAGTATGTTTTGATTGACGAATTTCAAGATACTTCTTTGATTCAATATAATTTTATTCGCCTTTTGATAAATCATAACAATTTGTGTTGTGTTGGAGATGATGATCAATCAATATATTCTTGGCGTGGGGCTAGTTACAATAATATGCTTCAGTTTGAAAAAGATTACAATGTTAAAGAAATAAAGCTTGAACAAAATTATCGTTCTGCAAAAAATATTTTAGATGTTGCTAATTCTGTTATTTTAAATAATAAAAATAGAAAAGAAAAGACTTTGTGGTCTTCAAAGGTGTGTAGCAAAGTTATAGATGTTTTTATATTTGAGGATGAAATTCAAGAATCTGAGTTTGTTGTAAATCAAATCATAAAACTTTCAAGGCAAGAAGATTTTCAATTTAAAAAGATAGGAGTTCTTATGAGAACCAATGCTCTTTTTAGAAATATTGAGATGATTTTTAGAAGACAAGGCATAAAATATAAAGTTTCTGGGGGAACATCTTTTTTTCAGAGAAAGGAAATAAAAGATATTATTTCTTATTTAAATTTGATAATAAATCCTAAAAGTGATTATGATTTGCTTAGAATCATAAATGTTCCAAGAAGAGGTATTGGTAAAGAATATTTGAAGAAAATTAGAAATATTGCTGACAAAAAGGGTTGTTGTATTTATGATGCTCTTTGTGATATTGTTTTTTCTTTTGCAAATGCTTCTGGTTACGATAGGGCTTTAAATAAGCAAGTAATTGAAAGTATAGAAGATTTTGTATCTTTTATTGAAGAGTATCAGTATAAATTTAGTATAACGAAAAGTACATATTCTACTGTAATTAAAGAAATGGTAGAAAGTATTGAATATTGGGGATTTTTAGTTAGTGAAAATCCAAATTCAATCAAAGTAGCCGAATATAAATATCAAAATATAGAAGCGTTTTTAAGCATAATTAAAAATTGGGAATCCAGGCAATTTGGAGAATTGAGAGATTTAGGTAGTTTTTTAAACTATATAGTTCTTCAATCTAAGGAAGAGAGTGAAGGTGTTGAAAATATTAATATTAATTTAATGACAGTTCATTCCGCTAAAGGTTTAGAATTTGATTATGTATTTTTTATTGCTGTTGAAGATAATATTATTCCGCATCATAGAATAATTGAAGATAGTGAGGTTGGCGTGGAAGAAGAGAGACGAGTTTTTTATGTTGCATTAACTCGTGCAAAAGATGCTCTTACTATTACTATGGCCAATAAACGGAAAAAAGATAGGCAAATTTTTGACCAACTGCCTTCAAGATTTATTTCAGAAATTCCTAAAGAGTTTCTAAATTTTAATTATTATGCAGATTTTGTTGAAAATAAAGCTTAATTGACATTGTTTAATTTATTGAGTGAATTTTAAGATTGATTTAATAAATCCTGTATTATATGATTAATTATAATTCAGTCTTAAGTATATTTAATATTTGTGGATAATTTAACCAAAGGAAAACCGTTATGAGTATTGTAATTAATTATTTTAAAGAGATAGCAAAAATTCCAAGATGCTCAAAAAATGTTAAAGGAATTATTAATTTTATTAAGGAGAGATCTAAAAAATTTGGGTATTCTTTTAAAGAAGATAGTGTTGGTAATGTTGTGGTGCAGATAAAATCCAGCAATAGTGTTGATATGCATCCTGTTATTTTACAATCTCATGTTGATATGGTTTGTGAAAAAAATGAGCACAGTTTGCACAATTTTGAAACGGATCCAATTGAAATAGTTGAAGAAGATGGGTATCTCAAAGGAGTAGGGACTACTCTTGGGGCTGATAATGGTATTGGGGTTGCTATGATGCTTAGCATTATGAGTGAGGCCAATAGCTTTCCCCATCCCGATTTAGAACTTCTTTTTACCATTGATGAAGAAATAGGTTTATTAGGCGCTCTTGGTCTTGACCCTAAGTTATGTAGCGGCAAAAGCCTTATTAATCTTGATGGGGAAGAAGAGGGGTATTTTTTGGTTGGTTGTGCAGGATCAAGGCTTGTTGAGATTGGTTTTTCTCCGCAGTATAGTCTTGCAGTAAAAAAAACAAAAGTAGAAATTGTATTTAAAGGGCTTAAGGGTGGTCATTCTGGGGCAGATATTCACTTAGATTTGGCAAATTCTTTAAAATTAATGTTTTTCTTCCTTTTTGAAATTAAAGCAAAAATTGATTTTGAGATTGAGAGTATTTTTGGTGGAGAGAGCAGTAATGCAATTCCAAATGAGGCCAAGGCTTTAGTGTTTATTAATAGTACTGATTATGATCTATTAAATAAGGAACTTAAACTTTTCGTATTTAAAATTAAAAACACATATTTTCTTGAAAATGGATTTAACATTATTATTAACAAAAGAGAATTTTCATCAGTTAAAGTTCTTGATGGAAGCAGTAAAAACAAGCTTTTAAATATGGGAATGGGATTTTTGCATGGAGTTCAAAAAGTAGAAAGTTACGAAAACAAGCTTATCAAAACTTCTTTAAATTTTTCAAGTCTTTTAAAAGTGCAAGGTGACTATATTTTTACTTTTTTAATAAGATCTTTATCGGATTTAGACAAAGAATATATTTTTAATCATTTGCAATCAGTAAGTAGTTTGTCTGGGGTTAGTTTGCGCGTAATTTATGATTATCCTTCTTGGGAGTCTGATAAAAATAGCAGACTTTTAAAACATCTTCAAGGTGTTTATAAAGAGATGTATTTAAAAGATGCTAAGGTTTCTTTAATACATGCAGGACTTGAAACGGGCATAATATCTTCTAGGCTGGGAGGTATAGAATCTGTTACTCTTGGTCCTTGGATTGAATCTCCTCATACTACTAGAGAAAGAGTAGATATTTCTTCAACCATCAGAGTTTATGATTTTTTGAAAAAAAGTTTAGAAAGATTTCAAAAATTTTAGTTTTAAAAGCTAATACTAAATATTAATTTTTATTTTTTAATCTAAATCGTATAGCTTTTATTATTATCTTTTATTGACTTAGAAATTAAATGTCTATAAAATATTATAGTAAATAGTTATTGGTGGTTGTAGCTCAGTTGGTAGAGCGTCGGGTTGTGGTTCCGAATGTCGCGGGTTCAATCCCCGTCAATCACCCTTGTACCCAATTGTCTTTTTATCTGCACTCATAGCTCAATTGGATAGAGCAGTGGACTTCGAATCCGAAGGTTGCAGGTTCGAGTCCTGCTGAGTGCAAATTATTTATTTTTAGTATATCAGGCATACTTGCAAAAGCTTTTAAGTTTTTGTATACTAGTTTGAGTATGAAGTATGCAGGAGTGGTGGAATTGGCAGACACGCTAGACTTAGGATCTAGTGCTTTTGGCGTGTGGGTTCGACTCCCACCTTCTGTAAAAATGCGAAAGTAACTCAGGGGTAGAGTGTCACCTTGCCAAGGTGAAAGTCGCGGGTTCAAATCCCGTCTTTCGCTTTTAATAATTATCAATAAGTTTTATATTAATTAGAGGCATTAGCAGTGATTTTAAGTAAAGATACCAAGCTTCTTCCAGGCTCAAAAGTTGAGGTTTCCATTAGGGTTTCAAAAAGTGTTATTCAGGAAAAATATAACTCATTATTACAAGATTATTCTTCCCGTCTTAAGATTCAGGGCTTTAGAATTGGAAAAGTTCCTATTAATATTGTTGAGAGTAAATATTCTGAGAGTTTAAGGGCTGTTGTTTTAGAAGAGGTGGTTAATGATTCTCTTAAAGAATTTTTTAAAGAAGAGTCTAAAAAGCCTTTAAGTTATGCTTCTCCTATCATAAAGGAGAAAAATTTAAAATTAAATCTTAATGAAGATTTTGAATTTACTTTTATATATGAAACTTATCCTGAATTTGAAATTCCAAATTTTGATGGTGGTGATATTAAGGTGGAGATTCCTGAAGTTTTGATTGATGATTCTGATATTGATAATGAGATTCTTCGCCTTCAAATGGAAAGTTCAATTATTGTTGAGGATAAAGAAGGGGTTGTCAAAGACGGTAGTATTGTTAAAGTGGATTTTGTTGAACTTGATGATGCTTTGAATGAAATAGTATCAACAAAAAGACAAGACTTTGTTTTTACAGTTGGAAAATCTGAGACTTATTATAATTTTGACAGAGATCTAATTGGAATGAGAATAAATGAGGATAGGCTTTTAGAAAAATCTTATACTACGGATTACAAATTTGAAGAACTTGCAGGTTTTTCAAAAAAATTGAAGATTAAGATTAAGAGTATTAAAAAAAGAGATCTTCCTTTAATAGATGATGAGTTTGCAAAAGATATTAGCGACAGGTATAACACATTGGATGACCTTAAAAATTTTATAAGATCTAATATTTTAAGCTTTATTGAAGAAAAAAAGGCAGCTTTAAAGCTAAATAAATTTTTTTCTGCTATTTCTGAAAAATTAGAAATAGATATTCCTCATTCAATGATTGAGGCTGAAATTGAAATTGCCTTTAAAGATGCTGAAAAGCAAAATAAGATGAGTCTTGAAGAATTTAAAAGCATGTTTTATTCTTCAGGAGATATTGGCAGTGATAATTTAAAAAATGAAATTCTTAGCAATTTGAAATCTAAGTTAATAATTCAAAAAATGGTGGATTTAGATCCAATTAAAGTTACTGAGAGAGATCTTGAGGATGAAATTGCTAGACAGTCTGAAAATTCAAGTTTGAGTTATGAAGAGGTTAAGAAATTTTATGAAGATCAAAATTTGATTTCTTATTTGAGGGATGATATCAAAAGGAAAAGAGCTAAGAAAAGAATTTTAGAGAATCTTAAAGAAGTAAAAGGTAATCAAATTTCTTTTAAAGATTTCGTTAAATTATAAAATTTGTGAGTAAGAATAATGGAGTTTATGCATAATTTAATACCTACTGTTATAGAGAATACTGGAAATTACGAAAGGGTATTTGATATATATTCAAGATTACTTAGAGAACGTATAATATTTTTGAGTGGGGAGATTAATGATCTTAAAGCAGATACTGTTATTGCTCAACTTTTGTTTTTAGAATCAGAAGATTCAAATAAAGATATCTACCTTTATTTGAATTCTCCGGGAGGCAGTATTACTTCAGGTCTTGCAATTTATGATACTATGCAATATATAAAGCCTGATGTAAGGACAATCTGTATAGGGCAAGCTGCTTCAATGGGGGCTTTTTTACTTGCTGGTGGTGCCAAGGGGAAAAGAGAGTCGCTAGCTTATTCTAGAATAATGATTCACCAACCTTGGGGTGGGATAAGTGGTCAAGCTAGTGATATTAATATACAAGCTAATGAAATTTTAAGACTTAAAAAATTAATAATAGACATTATGTCTAATCAGATAGGAGTTGATAAGGAAAAACTGGCTCTTGATATGGAAAGAGATTATTTTATGACTTCAAGCGATGCTCTTGAATATGGTCTTATTGATAGTATCTTAGTAAGAGAGTAGTTTTATTTTTGGAAAAAATTTTTATGGCAAGAGTAAAAGGTCAAAAAGTAAAAGAGTGTTCTTTTTGCGGGCTTAGTGTTGCTGAGCTTGGGGGCAATGTTGTTATATCTAATGGAGTGGCAATTTGTCCTGAATGTTCTAAAATATGTCACAATCTTTTTAAAGAAAAGCTGTGCAAGCCGCTAGATTCTAAGCCCAATGGTTTGCCAACCCCTAAGCAACTTAAGGATCATTTAGACATGCATGTTGTTGGACAAGAAGATGCAAAAAAAGTTTTATCTGTGGCTGTTTATAATCATTACAAGAGGATATTGAAAAATAATAAATATGATAATGGCATTGAGATTGAAAAATCCAATATACTTTTGGTTGGGCCTACAGGCAGTGGTAAAACTTTGCTGGCAAAAACGTTGGCTGCTGAAATGAATGTGCCATTTGCAATAGCAGATGCTACAACTTTGACAGAAGCTGGATATGTTGGTGAGGATGTAGAAAATATTTTGCTTAAATTGATACATGCTGCTCATGGAGACGTTAGTCTAGCTGAGAGAGGGATTATTTATATAGATGAAATAGATAAAATTGCTAAGAAAAATGAAAACGTTTCAATAACAAGAGATGTTTCTGGAGAAGGGGTTCAACAGGCTTTGCTAAAGATAATTGAGGGTACTATTGCCAACGTTCCTCCAAGAGGTGGAAGAAAGCATCCTTATGAGGATACTATTGAAATTAATACTCAAAATATACTCTTTATATGTGGTGGAGCTTTTGTCGGGCTTGAGAATATTGTTAAGAATCGAATAAATAAGAGTTCTATTGGATTTTCAGGGATTGCAAAAAAGACCATAAGAGAAGACACTTCATTAAAGTATTTGGAAATGGAAGATTTGATTAAGTTTGGTTTGATACCAGAGTTTGTTGGTAGACTTCCTGTACATTCGTATCTTGAAAAGCTAAATAAAGAAGATTTGATGAAAATATTAGTTGATCCTCAAAATTCTATTGTTAAGCAGTATTATCATATGTTTAAGATGGACAATGTTGAATTGGTATTTGAAAAGGATGCTTTAGAATCAATCGTAGATGGAGCTATTTTAAAAAATACTGGGGCAAGAGGTCTTAGGTCTATTCTAGAGAGTCTTCTTAAAGATGTTATGTTTGAGGTTCCTTCAATTAGCAAGACTAAGAAGGTTATTGTTACAAAAGAATCTGTTTTAAATGCAGATATTAATCCATTAATTTTAGTTGGCAATGCAATTAAAAAACCTTGGACAAAAGAGTTGTATGAAATTAATCTTAAATATGATAAAAAATAAAAAAGAAGATCTTCCAATTGTTATCTTAAAAGAAAATGTTCTTTTCCCAAATATGACGTTGTGGGTAACCTTTGATAATGAATTTGTAATCAATTCCATATCTCAATCTATGGCAGAGGAAAGATTAATTTTGTTTGCTTATTCCAATGAATCTAATTGTGATGAATCTTGTGTGGAAGGAGTTAAAAACCTATATTCTGTAGGTACTTATTCTAAACTTATACAGGTTATAAAGGTCAGCAAAGATGTAGTAAAAGTTTTAGTTGAGTGTCAAAGCAGAGTTATCATAAGTAGTGTTTCAAAGAAAAATGATTATTTGAGAGCTAAAGTTACTTTTGTGCCTGATGACAATGGATTAAACAGAGAGCTTTTTACCTACTCTAAATTTTTAAAGGAAACCTATGAAGCTTATAGAAATTGTTTATCTTTAAAATCTTCTGATGGTGATAATGAGCCAATTAATTATTTTGAGAATCCAAGTAAACTTGCTGATATTATAGCTTCTAATGTAAACTTGGAAAACAGTATAAAGTTAGAGCTTTTGCAAGAGTTAAATGTTAAAACCAGAATAGAAAAGTTAATTGTTAATTTAAACATTGAAATTGATCTTTTAGATCTTAAAAAAGATATTAATTCTAAAGTTAGAGCTAAGTTGGATAAGGGTCAAAGGGATTATTTTCTTGCTGAGCAAGTTAAAGAGATACAAAAAAGATTAGGAAAAGATGATAACGATTATATTGACAGATTAAATTTAAAAGATATTCCAGAAGATGTTAAGTCTAAGATTGAAAAAGAAATTTCTAGATTGTCTAAAATGCAAGCAAATTCTCCTGATGCTAATATTATTAGAAGTTATATAGAATTAATATTAGATCTTCCATGGAATGAAAATACTGTTATGAAAAATCATTTAAATGAGATTGAGTTTATTTTAAGGAATTCTCATTATGGTATGGATGAAGCAAAGGAAAAAATAATAAATTTTTTAGCTGTTTATCAAATTAATTCCAAGGTCAAGGCTCCTATTTTGTGTCTTGTAGGGCCTCCTGGTATTGGTAAAACATCTCTTGTAGAATCTATTGCAAGATCATTGTCTAGGGAGTTTGTTAAAATATCCCTTGGGGGTTTAAGAGATGAGGCAGAAATTAGGGGGCACAGAAGAACTTATGTTGGCTCTCTTCCGGGTGTTTTTATTAGTGCAATGAAAAGATCAGGCAAATCTAATCCTGTTATTCTTCTTGATGAAATAGATAAAATTAATAATAGTTATAAAGGAAATCCTGAATCTGCTCTTTTGGAAGTATTGGATCCCGAGCAAAATTATAAATTTGTAGATCATTATTTAGAAATCCCTTATGATCTTTCTAATGTCTTATTTGTTACGACAGCAAATTCTCTTAACGGTATGTCAAAACCACTTCTTGATAGGATGGAAATAATTAAAGTTGAGGGTTATTCTTATCTTGAAAAGTTAGAGATTGCAAAGATTTTTTTGATTCCAAGTATAATCAAAGAGAGCTTTTTAGATAAAGTGTATATAAGAATAGAAGACGATGTTATTTTTAATTTAATTAGAAATTATACTATGGAATCTGGTGTTAGGGGGCTAAAGAGAGTTTTAACTAATTTGATTAGGAAACTTGTAAGAGAGCTACTTCATGAGTATTCCAAGGATCAAATTATTAAGGGAAATTTTTATTCTCCGAGTTCTTTAATACATGGTAATAATTCAATTTTTACTCATGATCCTGATGTTTCAGGTATTTATAAAATAATCAATATTAATAACTATTATAATTATGTAGATACTGAGTATAATTTGGATTTGATTAAGATTGACTCTTCTGGATTTGTTTATGGACTTGCTTGGACAAATTATGGTGGTACGGTTCTTCCCGTTGAAGCAACTAAGTTTGAAAGGAAAGGAGACATTATCTTAACAGGTAGCCTTGGGACTATTATGAAAGAGAGCGCTCAGCTTGCATATTCTATAGTTAAGACATATTCTTCTAGGCTTAATTTTGACGTAAAAGAAAGTCCCGAGATTCATTTGCATTTTCCAGAAGGCGCGACACCAAAAGATGGTCCTTCTGCAGGCATTACTATTGCAACAGCAATAGCCTCAATACTCTCTGACAAGAAAGTTCCTTTGGATCTTGCAATGACTGGTGAGGTGACTTTGAAAGGTTCTGTTCTTCCCGTGGGTGGCATTAAAGAAAAAGTTTTAGCAGCCTATAGAAACGGTATAAACAAAGTTATTTTGCCTAAAGATAATGAAAAAGATTATTTCAAGCTTCCAGAAGAAGTTAAGGATAATATAGATGTTAAGTTTGTCTCCAGTTTGGAAGAAGTTTTTGATTATTTGAATATTATTTAAAAATTTACATATTTAAATTTATATTTTAGGAGTAGATATATGAAAGATGGAGTTAGAAGACCTTCAGGCAGTAGAGCTTCTTTTGATTCTCAGCCTCATGCTAAAAGTTTGGGTAAGAATAACAGTTTTGCTAGTTTTGCTAAAAATAATTTGGGAAAGAATTTTTCAAAGGGTAAGAAAAAAGGTAAATAAAAAAGTGGCCAATTATAGCCACTTTTTGGTTTTCTTGATATTTCATAAATAAGTTTATGCTCTCTTAGAATAATACTCTACTACCATTTGCTCATTAGCAAGTGTAGGTATTTCATCTCTTGATGGAGAATGCTTTACTTTTATATTTAAGTCATCGGCGTTTACTTCTATCCAGGTTGGTAAATTTCTAAGAGACGAGGTTTTTTCTATATTCGATCTTATTAATTTTTTTAGACTGTCTTTTTCTTTTATTTGAATTTGATCATTAGCTCTTAGTATTATTGAAGGGATTGTAACTCTTCTTCCATTTAATATAATAATACCGTGAGAAACTATTTGCCTTGCATGTGCTCTTGAGATAGCAAATCCAGCTCTATATACAACATTGTCAATTCTTCTCTCAAGTATTGACAAGAGATTGTCTCCGGTAACACCATGATGTTTTCTTGCTTCTTTAAAGGTGTTGGTTAGCTGTCTTTCGCTTACACCATAAGTAAACTTTATCTTTTGCTTTTCTATTAATTGTTTTCCATATTCTGTGATTTTAGCTTTTCTTGCTTTTCCATGCATTCCAGGTGGATGTGGCTTTTTCTTAAGGATTTTGTCATATTTTGGCTGTTCAAAAATGTTAATTCCGAATCTCCTTACCAGCTTACCTTTAGCTATTTGTTTTCTATTCATCAATTCCTCGCATATTAAAAATAAAGTATAGCAGGGATAGGACTCGAACCTATGACCTTCGGGTTATGAGCCCGACGAGCTACCAACTGCTCTACCCTGCGTCTTACAGTTTAAAATGTTAGCATAATTTTATTGTAAGTGTCAATTATTTGTTTATTATTAATTTAATTAGACTAAAAAATATATATCATTTATTTCTTTATATTCTTGTTTTATTATTTTTTTAATGTCTTGGATTTTATTTATAAAACTTTGCAAGTCATTTTCTGAATTTAAATTTATTTTAATATAAAGCACAAGTTTATTGCCTTGGTTATGGAAATTGAGTGTTTTAAAGTTTATATTTAAATTTTTTAATGTATCTTTTACGTTTCTTTTGAGATCTATATTTTGTTTTGAGAGCAAATTGTTTGCATTATTTATTATTACGTTAAGTCCTTCTTTTATTATTATAAAGCCAATAAATATAGACATAATTTTGTCAAAACCGCTCCACATGTAAGTTGCAAGAAGTAAACTTAGTGTAATTCCTCCATGTGAGAATATACAGTTTTTATCGGCTGAGGCTAATGCTAGGAGAAGTTGGTTGTTGTATCTTTTACCTATTTGGAATTTTGTTAAATATTCTATTATTTTCACTATAAAAAAAATGAAGGGGATTATGGGTATCCATAAGCTTTTTTTAAGGGATTTATTTGAAAATATTTCTAGTATATTTTTTTTGTCTTCTTCGCTGTGATCGTGGGAGTGATCGTGATCGTGATCATGATCATGTATAGTATCATGTTTATTTTTGCTTTGGTGTATGTGTAGATTAAATCCAGATTCTCCCCCAAGAGTGATAAATTTATTTAATCCGGTTGTATTTAAAAATAGTGTAAATCCTGCAATAAGTATAATTATTCCCATGATAAATGCTATTAGGCTTTCCATTAGCTTGTGTCCATGAGGGTAGTGAATAGTTTCAGGTCTGCTTGTAATTTTTAAACTGAAGTAAGTTATTGTAGACAAAACAAAATCGGCCATGACGTGGAAAGCATCAGCAATGAGTGCAAATGAGTTGAACAGTATTCCAACAGTAAGCTTGGAAGATATTGATGCTACTTCGGTAAATATAGATATTATTCCTATTCCCATTACAAATTTATCTTCTTCTATGTCAGGTGCTAATTCTTTTTTGTATTGAGAATTTCTATTTTCAAATCCTAAGCTTAAAAGTTCTTCTTGTATTTCAGTGATTTTACATAAAATTGTTTTAAATTTATTTTTTTTCCCGTAGTGAATTAAATTGCTAATCATTATTCTTTCTATACCTTCTGATTTAAAATCATTATCGATATAAAAATGCATTATTTCAATTTTATCATCGCTTGCTTTTGCTTTAAGATTTGCGATTAATTTTGAATTGTTTTCAATATAAACGATGCAGATATCGTTTTTTTTTAAAGGACCCAGTTTTAAATAAGCAAATTTATTAATGTTTTTTAAGCTTATTATCTTGACCATAATTGTAACATTCTCCTAGTTATTGCATAATTTTATTAATATAGTGTTAAATGCTATATTTTATCATTTATTAAATTTAAGCTCAATCTTAGTCTGTTAAGATAAAAGTGAGGAATATTTTATGCGGCAATCGGATTTTTTTGTAAAAAAATGTAAAAAAAATATTTTAAATAATAATGATTTACACAGTTTGATTGAGAATATTAAAAATATTTTTTGTGAGTTTTTAAAAGAGTTTGACAGAAAGTCATTAGAGGATATATTCAATTATTATTATAAAGCTTATGATTTTAATAATAGTTTATACGGTTTTATAGAAAAATTTGTTCCAATTATTAATTTTTTATTATTGGAAAATTTAGAATATAGTTTTAATTCTGATGAGAAAAAACTTATTTTAAATGTTTTTGATTTGTCTGCTAATATCCTTGAAAGCGATAAATTAAATAGACTTGCAAGTGCTGTAGTTTCTCTAAAGATGTTTGATTGATTTAAATTTTTTTAAGTTTAGATTATGTTACTCTTTGTAATTCTTTTTTATCAAAAGGAGCTTTAAGCAAATCTTTTAATGTATAGATTTTTATTGGTGTTTTGTTTTCATTAAATGAATTAGATTCTGTTATTATTATTTTTGTATCTTGATCAAAAAATTCAGTCATAACTTGCAAACATATTGCACATGGAATAGATTCAGGGCTTGTATTGAGAAGTAAAAAATCTAGTGTTTGTACGCCAATTTTTGCAACCATGTTGAAAATTGCGTTTCTTTCTGCACAGGAAGTTGCTCCAAAGCTTGCATTCTCGACATTTGTTCCAATGAAAAAATCGTTTGTTTTACTTTTAATGCAGGCACCTACTTTGAATTTTGAATATGGGGAATACGAATTGTTTCTTGCTTTTTCTGCCATATAAAATGCTTTATTAATATCTTCTTGTTTTGGCTTTTCCAAAATTGTCCTCACTTTTTATATTTCATTAGCTTTTGTAGTTTATTTTATTGAAATATTGTAATATAGTCAATGTAAAACAAGCTATAAACTTGTTTTATGGAGGGTTTGCTAACTTTATTATGAGAGATGTTATTAAGTTTATTGAAAAGTACAATAATTTTATTATTATTGGGCACAAAGATCCTGATTTTGATTGCATAGGTTCATCTTTAGCTTTATCGTCTTTTCTTTCAAGAATTGGTAAAAATTCTGTTTTGTTAAATGAAGGTCCTTTTCTTAGAAAAGAGATAATTCCTTTTAAAGACAGATTTTTTTCCGAATGGCCCAATATTGATGTTTCAGATTATTCAGTTATTATTTTGGATTGCTCAATTTTAGATAGGATAGGTGATGAGTTTGTATTTTATGTAAAAGATATGCCCATTTTGGTAATCGACCATCACATGTCTGGTGAGAAATTAAAATGTGCGGGGTATATTGATCCTTTTGCACCCTCTACTACTTTTTTAATTGAAAAATTGATCAGAGAGTTTGGGTATGATCTTACAAAAGAGGAGGCTTGGTATATTTTAGTAGGCTTTTGTACGGATACTGGTTTTTTTAAATTTATTTCAAGAAGCGATCCTGAGCCTTTTGAAATGGTTGCAAGATTGGTTTCAAAAGGAATAAGTCTTAAAGAAGTTTACAGTTATATAGAAACAACTAAAAGTCTAAAATCAATAGAAACTCTTAAGTTAATGTTAAACAGTCTTGAATCTTATTGGAATGGGAAGGTTTTGTTTACATTTTTATCTTCTGCTAGTTCTAGTAAAGATGGCGGTGCTAGCGGGGTTAATGAGCTTTTTTATATGCTTTTAAGCAATGTTGAGAATAATGAAATTTTAGGTATTTTAAAGGAAATGGAAGACGGCTCGATTATAGTTGGATTGAGATCTAAAGATTCTTTTAATGTTGGAAAACTAGCAGAAGATTTTGGAGGTGGGGGGCATAAAAATGCTAGTGGATTTAGAATTAAACAAGGTTCTTTAGAAATTGTAAAAAATCGAATGTTAGCGTACATTAAGGATAATATTTCTTAAAGGAATAGTCCCTTTTGGATCAAAATCCTTAGTAAGTGTTAAAAATCCAGATTTAAATGCCAGAGGTGTTGTTCCATAAATTATTACTATGTTTTTTATCCAATTTAAGTTTTTAATGTGTTGAGGTGTAAGAGAGACAATTACACTTATTTTATCTTTATATTCTTTTAAATTTTCTAAATATTTTAAGCTCCCAGGTGTTGATAAGCTAAAGACGACTTGTTCATATTTTTTAATTAATTTTTTAATTTCGTAAAGCTTTTGGGGATTGAATTCGTTTAAGGGGTAATAGCTGTAATAATAAGCATACGTATTTTGAAATATTTTTTTGCCTTCTGCAATCATTTTATAGTAAGGAGATATTATAAGGGTATTTTTAGTTTTAGATATTTTTTTTTCTATTCTTACTTTTGTAATGCCCCTTAATGTGCTTTGTTCAAAAAATTTTTCACCTTCTTTTGAATATATTTTTTCATTTTTATTGTAATTAGGATAAAGATTGGATTTATTTTTATTTTCTTTTAAGTATTCCAATTTTATTCTTAATATTCTTTTATTAGATTCAATAATATTATTTTTTATTTCCGGATCTTTTTTCATTAAGCTTAAAAGCTTGTTGTATGCGGTTTTTTGTATATTTTCATTTAAAGATATTAAAAAAATGTCACTGTTAGTTCTAACTATTCTTTCAATTGTATTATAAATGCTTTCATTGTTGTATTTTACTGCGTTCATTAATAAATCATCAGTAATGATTATGTTGTTATATTTTAATTTATTTCTTAGTATATCTTTAACTATTTTTGTTGAGGATGATGCTGGAATATTTTCTCCATTTGTAAGGTTTGGATATGCTAAATGCCCTGTCATTATTATTGGAATATTTTCTTGGATTAATATTTTGTATGGCAAAAGTTCATTTGAGCTCATTTCTAATAAATTAGAATTTATTATTGGAATATTTATATGGGAGTCAAGGGCAGTATTACCATGTCCTGGAAAATGCTTTGCAGTAGAAATTATTCCTCCTTGCTTTTGTCCTTTATAAAAGGCTAGAGAAAGAAGTGAAACTATTTTAGGGTTATCTGAGTATGCTCTTGGTCCTATTGTGAAATTATTTTCATTGCTATATATATCTACTATAGGTGCAAAATTTAAATTTATTCCAAGCTGACTTAGCTCTTGTGCTATATAATATCCTGTATTATAAGAATCTTTTGGGGACAGAGATGCTGCAATTCCAAGATTTCCGATTGTTTCTGATGTATTTGATTTTATGTGTTGTGTCCATCCTCCTTCTTGATCTGTTGCTACAAACAAAGGAATTTTAAATCTATTGTTTTGAGATGTTTTTTGAGCTTTGTTAATACTTTCTGTTAAGTGTTTTAAATTTTTTGCATTCCATCCAAAAATTTTAATTCCCCCAAGGTTTTTTTTACTTATAAAATCAAGAACAAAATTTGTTATTGATTGATTTGGATAACTTATCATAAACATTTGTCCTAATAACTCGTGGTCTTGCATTTTGCTTACCATTTCATTTATTAGTGTCTCTTTTTCCATCGTATTCCAAAAATCAATGGGAAAGCAGTTGTTAGCTATAAAAAGGACAATGAGATAAAAATTTCTTTTCATTTAACCATATAAATAACGAATGCTAACTTTAATATCTGTATTTATTAGCAAATCATTTTGTATTATACTTTATAATGGTGCTTTTGAATAATACATTGACAAAGCAGTATTGAATTTATACACTTATTAAAAGCTTAAGCTGATGTAGCTCAGTTGGTTAGAGCACTCGGCTCATATCCGAGTTGTCGTGGGTTCAAGTCCCTCCATCAGCATTAGGAGTTATGAATGGTAGTGGGAATAATTCTTGCAAATGGCTTTGAAGATATTGAGGCCATAATCCCAATCGATATTTTAAGACGGGGTAATGTTAATATTCAAGTTGTCAGTGTAAATGATGACAATGTTGTAATAAGCTCAAAAGGCGTTTCTTTTTTAACAGATGATGTAATATCAAATTGTAAGGTTGATAGTTTTGACTTAATAATTCTTCCGGGAGGCATGCCTGGAGCTACAAATCTTTTTAATTCAAAGAAATTGGATTTTATTTTAAAAGATATGAATGCTAGAGGTAAGTTTATTGCGGCTATTTGTGCTTCTCCAGTAGTAGTGCTTGCTGCTAAAGGTCTTTTGAAGGTTAATAAGTTTACATGTTATCCTGGATTGGAAAAAAATGCATTTGATGGTGAGTTTGTAGATAAAAATGTTGTTATCAGCAATAATTTTATTACCTCTAAAGGAGTTGGGACTTCATTTGAATTTGCTTTTACTCTTCTTGAAATGGTAAAGGGAAGGCAAATAATGGAAAGTGTTAAAAAAGCAACTTTATTTTGTGACAATTAAATAAGAACTATTTTAAATAGGTTTAGTAAATAAATCAAATTTAGTTTTTAAAATTGAGAATTATAAATTTTTTGGAATCAAGTGGTAAATGTCTTCAAGGATGGTTGATTCTTCATTTGTTGGTATTACTAATATTTTTATTTTACTATTAGTAGTTGATATTTCGGATTCTAAATTTTTATTTTGAGCTATTTTATTTTTTTCAGGATCTAGATCTATTCCAATTTTTTCAAATCCTTTTAATGCAAGCTCTCTTATTTTATAATCAACAATGCCAATTCCACCTGTAAAAACTATTGCATCAGTATTAAAATCAAGAATGGCCATGTAAGATCCAATGTATTTTTTTATTCTATAGGTCATTATCTCTACTGCAAGTTTTGATTGATATTCTCCTTTTTCAATATTGTTCCAAATGTCTCTCATATCATTTGATTTTTCAGAAATTCCTAGTATACCGCTTTCTTTATTTAATATTTCTTCAATTTGTTCGGTGTTTTTATTTAATATATTGCTCATTAAATTAATAATTGATGGATCTATGTCACCACTTCTTGTTCCCATTGCAAGGCCTTCAAGTGGAGTAATTCCCATGCTTGTGTCGTAAGATTTTCCACCTTTAACAGCATTAATGCTTGCTCCATTTCCAAGATGTAATATTATTAAATTTAGATTATCTATTTTTTTATTTAGAATTTCTGAAGATTTTTTTGTTATGTACGAATAAGAAAGGCCATGAAAGCCATATTTTCGAATGTTATATTTTTTATACCAAGAATATGGGGTTGCATAAAGAAAAGCGTGTTCTTTTATAGTTTGATGCCATGATGTATCGAAGCATATAACTTGTCTTGTGTGTGGTAAAATTTTAAGAACCGCTTCTATTGCAGTGATTGCGCTTGGATTGTGAAGTGGAGCAAGTTCAGAAATTTGTTTTAATTTAGCCAAAACACTATTTTTAAGAATTACTGAATTTTTAAGGCTTGAGCCTCCATGTACAACTCTATGTCCTATTATTTTAATTTCACTGATAGTTTTAAGGATTTTTGAATTACTGTTTAATAATGTTTTAAACATTTTTTTTATTGCTTTTTGATGATTTTCAATTCCTTGTACAAATTTTTCTGTTGTTAATCCGTCAGTATTTGTAATCTTTATGATTGATTCTTGAGATTTTATTTTTTCAATAATTCCAGATATTAATTTTTTTGAATTTTCATATTGATAAATAGCAAATTTTAAGGAAGAACTTCCTGTGTTTATGATTAATATTTTCATTTTTTATCCTTTTTTGTTTGACAAGCTATGTGTTTTCTTTTAGTAAGTTAATATTTTTATATATATAATTTATTTTCTCAGATTTTTCAATATTTTTTAAGCTTAAAAAGATTGATTTTTGATTTGATGGATTTAATCCTAATAAATTAGGATGTTTTTGAAGTATTTCTATTATTTTTTCCATAGGAATGCTCTCTGTATTTTTATATTCTATTTCTAAAGTTCTATTTGTTTCTTTTAGTTTTGCTATGTTTAATTTTTTTGCTAAAATCTTAAGTTCAGTCAACATTAGTAAGCTATTTATTTCTTTAGGAATGGGTCCAAAATTATTATGGATTTCTTCTCTTATCTTTTTATTTTCTTCTTCGGTTTGAATTTCAAAGATTTTTTTGTAGATTAGTATTTTGGATTGTTCATTTTTTGCATAATTATCAGGAATAAAGCCGCTGTAATTAATTTCAATATCAATGTCTTCTTCTGATGAAATTTTTCCCATTTTTTTTTCAATTGCTTTGTTTAACATTGTTAGGTAGCAATCTAATCCAATCGATTCAATTTCTCCATGCTGTTCTCTGCCAAGCAAATTCCCAACTCCTCTTATTTCCATATCTTTCATTGCTATTTTAAATCCTGATCCTAGTTCTGAAAATTCGGTTATTGCTCTTAGCCTTTCAATAGAGCGTTCATTTAGTTTTCCACTGTCTTGATACAAAAAATAAGCATAAGCTTTTTCAGAGCCTCTTCCAACTCTCCCTTTTAGTTGATATAGCTGCGCTAGTCCAAACTTATTTGCATTATTGATTATTATTGTATTTGCATTTGGAATATCTATGCCATTTTCAATTATTGTTGTTGCCAATAGAATTTGATATGCTTTTTTAATAAAATTGTGCATTATTCCTTCAATTTCTTCACCTGTGAGTTTTCCATGAATTATTGCAATTCTTGCATAAGGAGTTAATTTTTCAATTAGTGTTTTTAAATAGTGCAATTCTTCAATATTATGGTTTACTAAAAAAACTTGACCATCTCGAGATAGTTCACTTTCAATCGCATGTTTTATTAAAAGTTCATTAAAGGACTCTAAATAAGTTTCTATTTTTACCCTGTTTTTAGGTGGGATTTTTAAAACAGAAATATCTCTTAGTTTAATTAGTGACATGTGAAGAGATCTAGGAATTGGTGTTGCAGAAAGAGCAAGACAATCAACAGAAATTTTTATTTCTTTAAGTTTTTCTTTTTCCTTTACGCCAAATCTTTGCTCTTCATCAATTATTATTAATCCCAAACTTTTGCAGGCGAATTTTTTTGAAAGAATTTTATGTGTTCCTATTATGATATCAATTTCTCCACTTTTTAATTCTTTTAAAATTCGTTTTTCTGCGTTTTTGTTTGTAAATCTGCTTAATACTTCAATTTTGATTGGAAAATTTTTGAATCTTTTTTCAAATGTATTGAAATGCTGTTCTGCTAGAATAGTTGTTGGTGAAAGGACAATAACCTGCTTGTTGCCCATTACAGCTTTAAATGCGGCTCTCATTGCTACTTCAGTTTTTCCAAATCCAACATCTCCACAAAGAAGGCGATCCATTACCTTAAAGCTCATCATGTCTTTTTTGATTTCTTTTATTGCTGTTATTTGATCTGGAGTTTCATCGTATGGAAATTCAGATTCAAATAACAGTTGTAATTCGTTATCTTTTGGATATTTAATGCCTTTGGCACTTTCTCTTTTTGAGTAAAGTTCTATTAATTTGTCTGCAATCTCTTCGATTCTTTTTTTTGCGTTCGCTTTATTTTTTATCCATGTCTTAGAACTAATTTTGTCTAATTTTACATTTTTAGACTCACTACCAATGTATTTTTGGATTAAATTTGTTTGTTCTATTGGAATAAATAGTTTTTCTCCTTCGGCGTACTCAATCTCAATATAGTCCTTTTCAATAGAGCTTGTTTTTATTCTTTTTATTTGCCTGAATATGCCAATTCCATGGTTTATGTGAACCACATGGCTATTTTTTTCAATTTCAATGAAAGAATCAATAGCTTTTGTTTTTGAAGATTCAAAGACTTTGTTTATTTTTTGACCTGTATTGAAGATGTTTGATTCAAGAATAATGGCAATTTTTTCTTTTTCTAATATTAAAGAGCTAGATATTTTTAAAACCTCAATTGTTACTTTTGGTAATTCTTTGAAAATATATTTAAGTTTTTCTTTTTGTGATTCAGATTCTGCTGCAATAATGATTTTAAATCCATTTTTTAGCCAATTTTTGAATTCTTCTTTTGCAAGCATAATATTTGAAAAAAAGCTTCTCTGGCTTTCAATTTTAAATTCTACAATTTCTTTAGATTTAGAACTTTTAATTTTTGAGAATAAGACATCGCTTTTTAGATTGAAGTTTTTGGAATTTAAGAGAATCCTTTTTGGATCAATTATATTTTTACCAGCTTCTTTTGCTTCTTTGTAAAGATTTTCATACTCTTGGCGTATTTTTTCAATTTCTTTTTCAAAATTGTTAATTTCAAAGTTGACAATAGGTATATGTTTTTCAATTTCATCACTTAAATAAGTATTTGCTACTAGTGGATAAAACATTTCTTCTGTTTTTGTTTCTTTTTTTAAATGCAACTCCTCAATAAATTTTTTATATTCAGCAGTTTCAATCTTTGTTTCTAAGTTATAAATATTTTCATTATTCCAAATAATTTCTTTTTTTGGAATAATTTGGAATTCTAAAATTTCATCATCTTGTTTTAATTGGGTTAAAGGATTGAATTTTCTTATTTCTTCTATTTTATCAAAGTTTAGTACAATTCTTATTGGGTTTTGTTCTCCAAAAGAGTATAGGTCTATAATTTCTCCTTTTATTGTAAATTCTCCTGGAATTGTTACTCTGAATGTTTTTTCATACCCTAATTTTACAAGAGTTTTTTCAATTTTTGTTGTGTTAATTTTAGTATTTTTTGTAATTTTGAATACCTCCTTTAATAAGGTATTTCTATCAGGTATTCTGCTGAGCAATGATGTTAAGACTGTAATGTATATCCCAGGAGTTTTTTTATAAAGATTGATCAGGAATTTAGCTCTTTCGTTAAAAATCGTGCTTTTTGAACCAATCCCTTTATATACAAGCGGACTAAAATAGTTAAATTCAAATATTTGATTTGTAATTATTTTTAAATCATTTTTGATTTTATCTAATGTAAGCTCATCTTTAACTATTAATATTATTTTTCCGGTTTTACTATATTCTTTGATTCTGTTAATTAAGAAAGCTTTGAAAAATCCTTCATATCCTGTTAATGAAAAAAATGTGTTTTGTTCTAAATATTCTTTCATTTTTTTTAAATTGGAATTATTTTTTAATATTGTTGTTAGTATTTCATCTATATTCATTTTTTACCTTTTTGTTTAATTAATTTAGTATAATAATATACTATAGGTATTATTACTTTCTTTATATATAATGTGGTTAGGTTGTGAGGGGGGCTTATGAAAATTAGAAAATTGCTTTTTTGTGTCTTTTTTGCAAATATTTCTTTTGTTTTGTTTGCGGGAGATTATAAGGGTCTTGATTTTAAAATTAAATTTTTCAATCAGTCTATTTATCGTGTTAATAGTAATATTTTTATTGAAGTTTCTCTTAGTAATGCATCTGATAGTGTTTTAACTTTAGAAATAGGTGATATTAATTCTTTTGGGTTTGATTTTGATGTAACTGACACCACCAATATTAAGGTTAAAAGACCTATTGAATATGTTAAAGAGAGATCTAAAAATGTTGCTGTTCCTGTTAGAAATATGAGCTTGAGACCTAATGAAAAATTTTCTGTAGTTATTAGCTTAAATCAATTTGTTAAGTTTAGTAAAGATGGAGTTTATTTTGTTAAGGGTATTTTCTTTCCAGACATTTCAGATCCATCTAAGAAAAAAGAATCCAATATTATTACACTTTTTTTAAATAATGGTTTTGATGAAAATCCGGGTAGTATAGATCTTGTTAATTTGTCTGACAATAAAGATATTCAAGATATTTTGAGAAGGAAAAAACTATCTCCTGATGAGATTGTTAAATATTTACTCAAGGCATTGCAACTTGGAGAAAAAGAAAAATTCTTTTTGTATCTTGATCTTGAAGGCTTGTTATTAAATGACAAGAGCAAAGCATACCTTTATAAACAGAATTTATCACCTTCTACTAATAAAAACGTAGTTGAAGAGTATAAAGAATATTTGTGGAATTCTAATAGTTCAGATATTTCAAAAGCACCAAATAAATTTTCTATTATTGAGACAACCTATTCTGATACTGCAGGTAAGGTGATTGCTGATTTATATTTTGACGATGGGCATTTTTATATTTCCAAAAGATATACTTTTTTCTTCAAGAAATATGATTATTATTGGATAATTTATGACTACATTGTTCAAAATACTGGCATTAAGGAAAAGTAAAGCTTTTTGTGTTTTGCAAATCATAGAACTTATCATTTTATTATATTTCATAATAATAAGTCCTATGAATCTTAATGCTGATTTTGAATATAAGGTTGTAAAAGGAGATACTCTTTTTTCAATTGCGATTAAGCATAAAGTTAAAGTAAGCGATCTTAAAAGAATCAATAAACTTAATTCTGACAATATTAGGGCAGATCAAATATTAATTATTCCAAGCAATTCTAATTTAAATCAAAATATTACCCATAAAGTTAATCGTTCTCTTGATTTGGTAGAATCTGTTAATAAAAGTGTGGTTTTTTATACTATAAAAGAGGGTGACACTATTGAGAGTGTTTCAAAACTTGTTGGGCTAAGCCAAGAAGAGATAATAGCTTGGAACAATTTGGGATCTAAAGATCTTAAAGTTGGAATGAAGCTTATATTAACCGAGCCTGATTTTTTAAAGCCTTATGTAGTTAAAAAAGGAGATTCGCTGTCACAACTTTCTCAAGATTTTAATATTAGCTCTAAAGATATTTTAAAATTTAATTTTCTTAATGATAATAAGTTAAAAATTGGCCAACAGCTTTTTTTAAAGAAAGCTGCTAAGAATGTTAATTTTCATTATGTTAAAAGAGGAGAAACTCTTGGCAGAATAGCTTATATTTATGGCATTACTGCTAAAGATCTTGTAACCCTTAATGGTAATCGAGCTGTTAATCTTAAAGCAGGTTCATTGCTAAATGTTTTAAAGGTTGTAAATAGTGATTTAGAAAAGCCTGTTGAGAGAGATTTGAAAATTGAGAAAAAAACAGATAATCAATTTATCTATCATTCAGTTGCTGTAGGTGAGACTTTGTATAGCATTGCCAGACATTATGGTGTTTTGATTGAAGATCTTAAAAATTGGAATAATTTAAGTAGCAATAATATTATGCACGATCAAAAATTGAAAATTTTTGATAAAAAACTTTTATCTGGGTCTTTGGCAATTGAGTCTAAGAATGATTTGTATCTTAAAAACAAGGTTGATTCTATTACTAATTCTTCTGATAAAGTTCAAACAATAGTTAATCTTCCTTCAAGTAAAAACAAAAAGCTGAATTTGAATACTTTTGGTACTACCAATCAAGGCTTTTTTGATATTAGCTCTTTGGTTATTTTGGACTCTAAAATACCAATATTTGAGGTTGTTGGCGATTTCTATTATTGGTATAGACCCAGAAAGGTAAGTCAGCCAAGTGAATTTTATTCAGAAGATTGGCATTCTCCTTTAAATTCTTATAAAAAAGCAACTCAACTTTTTAAAAGTTTTGAGAAGTTGGTAAATTCTAGATTTAATAAAAGATCAAAACTTAAAGATAAGTTAATAATTCTTGACCCTGGGCATGGGGGTCTTGATCCTGGAGCTATTGTTAAGTCTAGAGATGGGCTTGGAAACGAAGTTTTTGTTGTTGAGGATGAATATGTTTATGATATTGCCTTAAGGCTTTACGTATATCTTAAAGAAGAGGGGGCCAATGTTGAACTTACTATTTTAGCTCCTGATCATTTGATTAGAAATAGTGTTTCTGCTAACAATACTTTTGTTAATGTGAAAAATGAAGTTTACAATGATTATGATTTAAATAAAAACGATACCGTTGATTCTTGGATCAGTGGTACTCCATCAGGACTTAAAAAAAGACTAGTAGTTGTTAAAAACATTGTTAGTAAATATAAACATATTAAAGATAAGGATATAGTTTTTTTTAGTTTGCATGCGGATAATAGCATTGGAGCGCCTAAGAGTATGGGGTTTTATTATCAAAAAGATGACGAGAAAAAATATGATATTCATTCAAAGTCTATAGCAGAAAAAATTACAGAAGGAATGAAACGAAGTTTTTATATTAAGGGCCAAAATCTTCATGTTTTGAGAAACAATATAGTAATGACTAAGCTTTTAATAGAAGTTAGAAATTTAGCATTTCCAGAGGAAGCTTGGTCTATTAGATCTTCTAAACTTAGAGATCAAGATTCCAAAATTCTTGCTAATGGGATTTTAAAAATATTTGAAAGTAATTGACAAAAATTTTTAAATTTAAGATAATATTTTTAGTGTTCAATTTCCCCTATAGCTCAGTGGTAGAGCGGGTGGCTGTTAACCACTAGGTCGGAGGTTCAAGTCCTTCTGGGGGAGTTAATTAAAGCCAATTGCTTTTTTAGGTCTATTTTTGTTATTTTAAAGTAATTAAGTCTTTCTAAAAACTTCTTATTATTTCCATCTCCCAAGCAAAGGTGCTTTTGTATTTTCAGTCTTTTTTCTTTTGAGTTTTCTCCTATTATTCCGAGTTCTAACAAATCGCTTAGTGTTAATAAATTTTTTTGATTGCCTTTAGAGAAAGTCCCAACTTTTTTAAGTATTTTTTTTATTTCTTTTTTATTCACCGATTCAACTTCGGTATCTTTTGTATTAAGATATGCATGTTTAATTTTATTATTTTTTCCTATATGTTTGACTATTTTTTGTCTAATAATATTTCCGGATTTATCGCTGTCTGTTAAGATTATTATTCCTTTATATTTTAATGCTTTTTTTAGTAATTCAATAGTTTCGATTTTTAAAGCAAATCCTTTTGTTTCTATTACTGTGCAGTCAAAAGATTCTTTTAATCTTTTAAGATCATCTTTACCCTCAACTACAATCATTTCTTTAATTTTTTCCAATTTTAAATTCCATTTTCAAAGAAAGCTCTTAGCAATTTAATTGCTTCTATATGGTCAACTATTGATACTGTTTCTCGTATGGAGTGCATTGCCCACATTGGTGTTCCAATATCAATAGTTTCTATTCCAGTTCTTGCATTTGAGATTGGGCCAATTGTTGTCCCTGAAGGAACATTTGCTTTCATTATTATTTCTTGAATTTTAACATTATTTTTAATAGCCAAATTTTTCAATTTTGCAAATCCTGTTGAAGTTGTTGCGTATCGAAAATTGGCGCTATTTTTTACAACTACGCCTTTACTTAGAGTTGCTTGATAGTTTGGATCATGTTTTAATGTATATCCTGGATGAACACCATGGACACTGTCAATTGATATATTAAATGATTTGTTTGTTTTTATTAGATGTTCTTCTCTTGTTAAGTTAAGAGCAAGGTCAATTCTTTCTAGAACTTCTGATAAAAAATTGGAATCAGCTCCTCTTGAGGTTAAAGATCCTATTTCTTCGTTATCAAAAAATACAGCTATTTTATTTTTATTATTATTTGTATGAACATAAGAATTCATAATTGCATGGCATCCCGATTTGTTATCAAGATTTTTTGAAGCTAAAAATTCTCCTTCAGTTCCTATTATTTGGGAGGGCTGTGATTCTGTGAATATTAGATCACAAGATAGAAAACTTTCATTTTTTATTTCAAGTTGTTCTAATATTTTGTCTTTTATTGTTTTTTTCGTGCTGTTAATTACTGTTAAATTGTCATGAGTATTATATCTAAATCCTTCGTTAATTTGTCGGTTTAAATGGATTGCAAGGTTTGGAATAATTCCTATGTTTTCAATATTGATTAATTTTGAATCAATCAACTCATTTTTTTTAAAATATACAATTCCTGCCAAGCTTAAGTTTCTGTCAATCCAAGTAGAAATTATTGGGCTACCATAAACTTCAATATGACTGTAAAATACACCACTTGTTTTTTCTATTGCATCTATTTTTAATTTCAATCCCGGACTGTCTGTATGTGCTGTTGCTATTACAAACGGTTCATATTTTTTTTCGACATCAATATTGAAGGCAATAAGACTAGTTCCTTCTTTTTTTATGTAATACGATCCTGTTTCGAGTTTCCATTTTTCATCAAGTTTTAATTGTTGCGCATTAAAATAATTTATTAATTTATTTTCAATATAGTTTACTAAGTGATAAGGGGTAGGACTATTGTCTAGTAAACTTTGAAAAAATTTTGGCTCTAGTGTTTTATCGTGCACCATAGGTGTTCTCCTTTATTTTATTGCTTTATAGTTATATATTCTATTATAATAGTTTTTAGCTGTATATTGGTTAGGAGTTTATTATGAGAAAATGGCTTTTCAGCTTAGGGTTTTTGTTTATTTTTTTTGCTTGTAGTTCTAATGTTGAAATCGAGTTAAGAGATGATTTTAGTGGTATTATTTCAATGGTTGTCAATGTTAATGGAGAATTTGAAAAAATTAGAAAAGAACTCTTAACAACTTTGGTGGGGGGAGAAGTTGCAAATATGTCTCTTTTTCCTGTAGAAGAAATAAAAAAGTATTTTAGAAATGAGGGGGAGAAGTCTGGACTTAAGCTTTTAAGTATTAAAACTCAAGGGGATTCTATTAATTTAGTTGTTAAGTTTGATAATTTAATTAAAACTTTAAGTGGTTATATGGAAAAATCCAATATGCCTGTGTTTAGGATAGAAAAAAGAGGTGGTAAGAATATTATTGATCTTGACATTAATTTGGAAAATGCTACTAAGAATATTAATGAAAATAAAGAGTATATTAGTGATGCGCTTGCAGCTCTTTTACCATCGGATGAGATTCCAATGTCTTCAAAAGAATATAAAGATGTTTTGGTGTATTTTTTATCTGATTTTACTTCCAAAGCAAGTGAGCTTATTGACAATTCAAAACTTAATCTTACAGTTAAGACTTCTAGGAATATTCAAGAACAATTTGGATTCAAGCAGATTGATTCAAACACACTGAAGTTTGAAATAGACATGGTTAAAGGATTAAGTCTTGAAACACCAATAAAACTTAGATTAGTTTATTGATTAGAAATTCAAGAATATAAACGTATAAGTTTATATTCTTGAATTATATTCTTTTTTAAAGATTCCTATTAAAACAGCTGTTATTATTGATCCTAATAAGATGGATATTATCCACATTAATGGGTTTGCTACTATTGGTAGAATGAATATCCCACCATGTGGTGCTATAATTTCTACCTTGAAAAGTGCAGAGATAAATCCCCCTACAGATGAACCTAGTATGCATGCAGGTATTACTCTTAAAGGGTCTGATGCTGCGAATGGAATTACTCCTTCTGTAATAAAACATGCTCCTAGAAAATAGCAAACTTTTCCAGATTCTCTTTCTTCTTTTGAGAATCTGTTTTTAAACAAACTTGTAGCAAGAGCAATTCCTATGGGAGGCACCATTCCTCCTGCCATTATGCTTGCATGGGGAGTATAATTTTTTGCAGTTATCATTGCAATTCCAAATGCGTATGCAGCTTTATTTACGGGCCCTCCCATATCTATTGCCATCATTCCTCCAAGCAAAGCGCCAAGTATTGCCATATTAGTTCCGCTGAGTTGATTTAGTATGTCTGTTATTGATTTATTAATAAATGATATTGGACTGAGTATTGTATATATTAAAATTCCTGAAATTAGAACTGAGAAAAAAGGGTAAGCTAGTACTGGATTTATACCCTTTAAGTTGCCAGGGACTATTTTGTCAGATATTTTTTTTACAATCAGTGTAACATATCCTGAAATAAATCCTGCTAAGATACCTCCTAAAAATCCCGCATTTCCATTGCTCACCATGAATCCAGTAATCATTCCAGGTGCAAGTCCTGGTCTTTCTGCTATGCTAAATGAAATATAGCCAGCAAGTATTGGGATCATTAAAGCAAATGCGCTTCCACCACCTATTTGCATTAAAATATCTGCTATTTTGTTATAGCTTGGATCGTTTATATCAAATGCTTTGATTCCAAACATAAATGATATTGCTATTATTATTCCCCCTGAGACTACAAATGGAAGCATAAATGACACCCCATTCATTAGGTGTTTATAAATTCCTACTCTTTGGTTTTGTTTAAGGTTTCTGTTGGTTGTATTTGTGTTGCTTTTGTAAATTAGTGCTTCGTTTTTAAGAATTATTTGAATAAGTTCTTTTGCTTTGTGTATGCCGTCTTTTACTCCTACTTCAATTAAAGGCTTTCCATTAAATCTTTCTTTATCGATAGTCTTACCAGATGCAATAATGATTCCCTTTGCCTTTTTTATCTCTTCTGTTGTTATTGGGTTTTCAGTTCCACTAGATCCATTTGTTTCTACTTTTATGTTTATGTTTAATTCCAAAGCTGCTTTTTTCAAGCTTTCTGCTGCCATATAAGTGTGAGCTATTCCCACAGGACATGCTGTTACGGCAAGAATGAAGTCTTTTTTTGTATGTAAATTATTAGATTCATTTATATTATTATTGCTTACAATGATTTCTAAGAATTTGTCTTTATTATTTGTGTTCATAAGTTCATGTCTTAATGAATTATTGCTAAAAGTATTACTTAGATAAGATATTGCTTTTATGTGAGCGTTGCTGGGAGTTTCTTCTGGAAGAGCCATCATAAAAAACAGTTTTGAAAGTTTTTGATCAGAAGAGTTGAAATCAAATCCATTACCCTCGACTCTTAAAATAGCAATTCCATGTTTTTTAATGAAATTGCCTTTTGCATGGGGCATTGCTATATGCTCTTCAATGCCTGTTCCGTTAATTTCTTCTCTTTTTTTAATTTCTTTTATGAATTCTTCCATGTCATTTAAGTATCCATTTTCATTGAGCATATTAGCCATTTTTCTAATTACATCTTCTTTGCTAGTTGCATTATAATTTAAAACAATCAAGTTTTTTGAAAATAAATTTTGCATAATAATCACCTTTATATATTATATAGTGTATATATATTTGTTAAATTTTACATTTATTTAATTGATTTTATCAATCAAAGGAGATTAAACTTGATATATACTCTAACACTTAACCCTTCTGTGGATTATAAAATAGTTTTAAAAGAATTTCAGGAAGAAAGCCTTAATTATACTTTAAATAACAATTTTTTTGCTGGTGGCAAGGGAATAAATGTAAGCACTGTTCTTAAAAATTTGGGAAAGTCTAGCACAGCGCTTGGATTTTTGGGAGGCTTTACAGGCGATTATATAAGACTTTCTCTTGATTTTAAGGGTATCAAAAGCGATTTTATTAAAATAAAATATGACACAAGATTGAATATTAAAATGATAGCGAATGGTAAAGAGACAGAAATTAATGCAAATTCTCCAGATATTTCCGATGATGAATTTAAAGTTTTGAAAGATAGGCTTAAAAGTTTAAAAAATGATAGCATATTGGTAATGTCTGGAAGCATTCCTGCATCTTTGGGTGCAAACGCATACAATCAGATAGCTGATAACATTTCTAGTGATGTTAGGCTTATTATTGATACTAGTGGAAAACCTTTGAAAGAAGTTCTTAGATTAAATCCCTTTTTAATAAAACCTAATATTTATGAACTTGAAGGTCTTTTTAATACTAAATTTAATTCTACAAAAGAATTGATTAAAATTGGGAGAAATCTTGTAGAAAGTGGGGTTCAAAATATTATAATTTCCATGGGAAGTGATGGAGCTATTTTTATTAGCAATAAAAATGTTGCTTTTAGGGCCTTTGTTCCAAAGATTACTTCTGTTAGCACTATTGGGGCAGGAGATTCTGTAGTTGCGGGATTTGTATATGCTTTTGATAATAGAAATACTTTGGAAGATTCGTTTAAATTTGGTATTGCAGCCGGTACGGCTACTGCATTAAAAGGTAATCTTTGTGAATTTCAAGATGTTAAAAAGATGCTTTGTGAGATTAGGGTTGAAAATATTTGTACTTTTTAATGTTTTAAATAGAGTTGATTTGGAATTTTACTGTAGCTTTAAAAAAGCTACAGTATTTATTGTTCCTAAATTTTTAATTTTAATTTATACAATTTGTTTGTTGCTAAAGCTAATCCTACAACTGTCAATAATGTAATTATGGCTGTAATTGCAAGTAGGCCTGTTATTGTACTTGATTGAGTGATTTTTGCAGCGATTTCTGTAGTTTGATCATTGCAAACACAGTTAGCATATCCACATATTGGACAAATCTCTTCTATTCCAAATTGACTTAAGTTTCCATTTGGAATTATATTTCCTTTTGTTGTAGTGCTAGTTTGTGCAAAAACAGATGTTGAGATCAATATTAAAGCAGTAAAAAATATGTATTTTTGTAAATTCATTTTACCTTCTCCTTATAGGTTTTATTTTTTAATTAGTTAAATTATTGTTTTTAAATTATACATTTGTAACTTTTTATTATTCAAAACCTGTTAATAGCAATAATAGATTTTCTAAGAATAGCTGCTGCCATAATAGAGTGTAAAATTTATCATCGGGAGCGACGGGTCTCGAACCCGCGACCTCCTGCGTGACAGGCAGGCGTTCTAACCATCTGAACTACGCCCCCAAAGGCATTCTTTTTAAAGATTATATTAGTTTTTAATTTATTTGTCAATTTCTTTAAATGAGTTTAAGCGTTCTAATATTTTTGAATCTCTTTTACCAGATTTTTTGCTTAGTGTAAGAATAGTCTTTTTGTTAGAAATTATTTCTAAGCTATCTTTAGCTCTTGTTATTGCAGTATACATAAGTTCTTTTGTCAAAAAGGGGTTATTTTCTAATATTACTTTTATATGTTTGTATTCAGATCCTTGGCTTTTGTGTATTGTTGTAGCAAAGCTAAATTCATAATGTGTTAGTAAATCTAAATTTATTTTTTTATATTTTTCATCTTTTCTTTGGAATAAAGCATAAAATTTGGAATTTTCGTTAAAAATTATACCCCGTTCTCCATTAAATAATTTATTTTTATAGTCAGTTTTGGTTATCATTATTATTTGACCGATTAAGTTTCCGTAGATCTTTTTTAGATGTGTTTTTATTATTTCATTTAGTGTTTTAGTTCCAAATTTTCCAAAATTTTTTGAACTTAAAATTATATTTTCAAGTAGAGTTTCAAGTATTGTTTCAATTTTTGATTCTTTTAGTAATTTAAGATTAAAAACGGGTATTTTTCTATATAAATTGTTTGTATATTCTATTAAATCTTTTTTTAAATTTATTTTTTCTATTTCTTTTAATTGGATGTTTTTATTGTTATTAATGTATTTACAGATCAAGGAGCTGTCTTCTTTATATATAGCTTTTGAGAGTAAATTTATTTCTTTGTTGCTCCTAAAATTTTCTTTAAGATCTTCTACATTATCACTATTTATTTTTTGTATTTCTAGAAGGCTTGAATATACATTTCCTTCATTTATCGATGGGAGTTGATTTTTATCTCCTACTATTATTAATTTAGTAGTTATTGGGATTGCTTTTAATAGCTTTAAAAATGTATATGCATCTACCATTGAAGCTTCATCGATTATTATTACATTAAAATTTAGTTGATTTTCCTCATCGTATATATTTTTTTTGTTTATAAATTTAATTCCCAATAGTTTTTGGATGGTACTGCATTCTATTTCCAAATTTTTGAATGAGTAGTCTATGCTTGTTTGTAACCTTAGGCTAGCTTTTCCTGTAGGCGCTGTAATAGCTATTAATCCTTTTTTTTTACTATTACTATTTAATGTTGTATTAATTGCCTTTAATATATAGTTAATAGTTGTAGTCTTACCTGTTCCAGGGCCACCGCTTAATAAAAAGAAGTTACTTTTTAATGCCTTTTTAACAGATGTAATTTGTTCTTTATTTAAATTATTGGTGTTAAAATTTGATATTATATTATTTATTTCGTTGTCATTTAATTCACTTTTATTGTTTTCTAATCTTTTTGTAATTTGTGTTATTAACTCTTCTTCTTCTCTGTAGTTTTTTTGAGTATAAATGTAAATATTATTTTCTAGTATTAATGGAGTTGTAATTTTAAGCTTATTTAATTCCATTAATATGTTGTTTCTCTTTAAAAGTGGTATTATATTTTTGATAGTGTTTAGGTTTCCAAATATTTCTAGTTCTTTTAGCATTTTTATTGCTTTGTTGTAAATTTTGGTGTTTTTTTCTAGATTATCTTTTGTGAATGTTATGGTATTTTGAATATCTTTTGCTAATAAATTTATATTAGCTCTTAAATGCCCTTTATCAAAGTAGTTAAATAAAAATATTAAAAATATTGTAATATGTTCATTATTTATGGACTTTGTAAGCGTTTGTGCTTTATAGTAATTTTTTTTATTGATATTTAAAAGTTCAATTATTTGATAAAATTTAAGCTCGGGAGTTAAGAATTTTTTATTTTTGTCTTTTAAAAATTCTCTTAATACCAAAAAATCTCTCATAGTCACCTTTTAATACTTAATTCTAAAATAATTTTATCTAAATCTATGTCATTGAATTTTGGAAGATCAAAATAAATACCATTTTCAAATTTTGATTGCAAGCATTCAATATTATCTTTAAATGCTCTTGTAAAAAGATATATTACTCCGCCAAATTTTTGGTTATATTCTTTTTTGTCTTTAAATAATATTTTTTTCATTCCAAGCACATATATTTTGTATTGCAAATCATAATATTCTTTTTTTATTATATGTTCTAAATTTTTTACATTATAGTCATCTTTATCTTTTCCAAGATAGTTTGTTTTGTAATCTAGGATATATATTTTATTATTAGCTTTAAATATTAGATCTACTATTCCTTTTAAATACCCATCATTTAACTTTATGTGAAGATCTTTAAAGTGATTTTCAAAAAGATGTTTTTGTTTTTGAAAATCAGGATTTATTTTGATTAAAAATTCCATTTCTTTTTGCAGTTCTTCAATATCACACAGACGAGTATTAATTGCTCTTATTTTATAAGTTAGTATATTATAAATCATTTTAGTTAATGAATTTTGTATTTCTACTGTATTGAGATTTGAGTTGATTTTTTTTATTTGTTTTTCAATAGTTTCAATGTTATTTTTTTTAAAATTATCAAATGTATCTCTTGCTGTACTAAAGATTATTTTTTCCATTGAAGCATGCAAAATGTTTCCACTATCTTTTCCTTTAGGTAAAGTCTCTTCTAGTATAGAATCGTCATCAAGCTCAGCTTCTTTTTCGTAGCCAATATTTTTAAAATCATAATCTTCATAAAATGTTGTATGATGAGCTTGTGCTGTTAGGCTTGAAAAACTAGATGTATATTCTTTTTTAAACATATTTTTAATTATTGGCTTTGGTGGGATTAGTTTAGCATGTACATTTGCATTGTTCTTTTTTTTATTGAAATTTTTTTGGCTAATAAATTCATATATGTTAAAGTCATGTTTGATTTTATCGATAGTAAAAATTTTTGCCATTTCTAATAATTTGCTAGTTATGCTATTTATTTTTGTAATAAAAATAGCAAATTTAGCTCTTGTTGCTCCCACATAAAATATATTTTTTTCTTCACTTATCATTTTTAGTTTCGCATATTTTTTATTTTCTTCTAATTTGAAAAAATCATATTCAATGTTTCCATCCTTATAAAATTTGTAAAAATAATTTTTTTTTGAAAAAACATTACTACTTCCTATTGGAGATGTATTGATTAAAAATACGATATTCATGCTAAGCCCTTTTGATTTGTGTATTGTCATCAGCTCTATAGATTCATTATTTATGGTATTGCTATTTTCTTCTATTTCTTCGGACTCTTCGTTTATTATTAGACTTTCTAAAGTAGAGATTAGAGATTGTAAGCTTTGTTCTTTATGATATATTTTAGAGATATTCTCAAGGACTGTTTCATGGGTTTTTAAGTTTTCAAACTTACCCTCTTTAATGAGAAGGCCTTTGTAATTGATTTTATTTTTTGCCCATTCAATAATTTTTTGATCTTTGGTAATATTTGCAATTTTGATCCACAAGGTTTTTTCCAATATGATTTTGTTAATTGCATTTATTAATGTTATTTCATTTTTTTCAAGCAAAACCGTTATATTGTCAATAAATTCTTCTATTAGATGAATTTTTTCTTGTTTGATTAAAATTCTTTGCAAATTCCACGGTATATTTAGTATTTTACTGTTTAGAATGTAATTTAAATTTTTAAAACTTTGTTTTCGATCTAAACATTTAAGAATATAGAAAATGTCGTTAAATTCTTTGGTTTTAAAAAATTTTTCTTGAGTTTTGTTTGTTTGGATTTGTTCTTTTTTTAATGCTTTATCAATTAAATTGATTTCATTTTTTCCTCTACAAAGTACTTTAATGTCTTTCATTTTAATATTTCTAATCTTATTATTTTCAACAATTGTTCCATTTGTAAGTAAGTATTTTATTGTTAATGCTGTTTTTTGGTAAATATCTTCTTCGTTTTCGGTATTTGCATTTATTATATTGATCCCTTCTATTTCTTGTCCATTTATAAAAATGTTATTTTTATCATTTTTATGACTTGGAATTGAATTTGTAAATTCAATTCTTTCAACTTCATCAACTACTGCAGTATTGTATATATTATTAAAAATTTTATTTAAAGGTTTAATAAGTTTTTTACTTGATCTGTGATTTGTTTGCAGTACAATTTTAGCGTCTTTGTTGATTTTATTTTTTATTTCTTTATTATAAAATGAGATGTCGGCTTTTCTAAAAGAATATATTATTTGTTTGGGATCTGCTATGAATATCAACTTTATTCCTGCCGATTTTAATATTTTGAATATCTCTATTTGTGCTAAGCTTAAGTCTTGTGCTTCATCAATTAAAATGATTTTATATCGATTTTTGATTGCATTTAAAAGTTTTTTATCTGCTGATTTTAAATAATTTTTTAAATTTAAAATTATGTAATTTTGATCTATTATGTTTGTTGATTTAATAATTTTTTCTAGTTCTTTTTCTATATACTTTAGTATTTTGTATTCCACTTTTAAAATGACGTATTGCTTTAAATTGTTTCTATTTTTATTTCTATTGTCTTCTGATTTATATTTCTCATGTTTAATATTCATTCCCAGATGGATTAAATCATTTTTGATCTTAAGTTCTTTAGGTAGCAATTTAATATTTTTTTTAGTTTCTTTTTCTATTAGAGTTGAAAAAAATTTATTTTTTAATAATATTTCTGTTATTTTAAATATGTCATTTTCTTTAGAATATTCTATTTCAAGTTTGCCAGTTTGAATATGTTTATTATAAAAACCTAGTATTTCATCTGCGGTCATTTTTTCTAAGTTTTCTATTATTTTATTGTAATCTTTTGTTAACTCTGTCTTTTTTAGAAGAACTCTTTCAAATGATGTTTGTTTGTTAAGCCAATCTCCAAGTTCTTGAGTTGCATCTCTTTCGTAAGCTTTTTTTATTTTTAAAACAATTTCTTCTGTTTTTTTAGCATCAGATTTAAACACTTTGAATTCGTAATCCTTAATATCAAGGGCTTGAATTAATTTATCTGATTTTCTTAAAAAGTCATAGATTATTTCGTCTATTTCTTTTGTAAATTTTTCTTTAGGTTTATATTTGGAGTAATTTTCTGTTTCAATTTGAAAATTATTTAATGCATGTAATGCAAATTTATTAATTGTTGATATAAAGAGTTTTTTTGATTGCTCATAAGCTTCTTTTAGAATTTCATTTGTTTTTGAGTTAATATAAGCATTTTCTATTGCTTTGAGTATTCTTGTGTGCATTTCTTCTGTAGCTTTTTTTGTAAAAGTTAATACCAAAATTTCATTTATGGAGTATAGTTTATTTGCCATTAAATTTATAACCACATTTTCAAGTATGTGAGTTTTACCAGTTCCTGCCGATGCTTCTATTAGTATTGATGTATTATTTTTAATTTTTTCTAGAATTTTATTCATAAATTTTAATTTTTTCCCTTTATAAATTTAATGTAAAATTTTTCTATCAATACTAGTAAATTTTTGTCTAGTTTTAAATTATGAGTGTCTTTAAATCGGTTATAGTAGTCGCAAAATGTTATTTCGTTAGTTTTTAAAAATCTTTCGTGTGCTATGCTTGTGGAATAGGCTTTAGTTGGATTTTTTATTTGCATTTTTATGAAATTCTTAAAACAATTTGAAAAATTCTTTTGATTTGTTTTTGTCAAAATTTTAATTATTGAGTTTTGGTAAATTGGAGTTGGATAACTTGATATGTATGCAAATTGCATAAGCATATTTTCAATGTCATCAAGTATTATTTCTTTGTAGTGATATCCAATAGTTGTTTTTGCAGATAAGCTTTCAAGATTAATTTTTACTTCTGTTAATGAATTGAAATTTTGTATTTCTTTTTTTATTAACAGTCCTATTATATATAGATCTATTTCATTTTTTATTTTGTCTGGGATGCTACTATAGTCTTTTTTTACAAAATTTAAATAAAAATAATCGTTTTCGATTTTATATATATTATCAATATCATTTTTAAATTCAAATTCTATTAGTTTTTTTTGGAATTTGATTTTTATTGTTTGACAAAATTTAACTTTGGTTTTTGTCATTGTTGAGAGGGCTTTTAGACTTTTAGTAGTGTTGTGTTTTAATTTATTTATTCTCTTAAAGATGTGATTTATGGTTTTTTTTTGATCTATGTTAAAAGGAATATTTCCTTGTTGTATTTCATATCTAATGTTTTGTTTAATTACTTCTATTGCCTTACTCTCATCAGCTTTTGATTCCATTATGTATTCATGTAGCGGTGTTGAGTTTTTTATAAATCTGTAAACAATCTCACTAGCATTGAAGATTTGTTCTTCTTGTTTTTCTTTGATTTCGTTTTCCAAACTTATGTCTTGTATTTTAACGTTTAAAGTTTTTTCATAAAAATGTTTGTAAGGATTAGAAAGAGCTTTTTTTAGTTCATACAAATTTATTTTAATTGGGCTTTCTAGTTGAATTTTATTTTGTTTGAACTTAATTGGCTTAGAGCTTTGTAGTATTTTTGCGATATTAAAAGCTTCTAAATCGTAGTTTATTAAGTTGTTTTCTTTTGTGTCTTTAAAATATTTTAAGTCATAATTTTCGTTAGGATGTTTCTCGATTTGAAAATTTTTTTCATATTTTTGTATGTGATCTAATATTTTGTTTATTGCTTTTGATTGATTAATTTCTAAGTTTAGATTGTCTTGAAATGAATAGTAAAGGTAAAACTTGTCTGATGTTGCAAAAATTAAATTAAAAAGAGTTGTGATGGCCTCTTTTTCGATGTTCTCGTATTCATAATATTCATTTAATAAATTCATATTATCATAATTGATTTTAGAGTTGAAGTTTTGAAATCCTAAAAAATGAATTTCTTTTTTTTGAAGATATTCTATTTCTTTGTAATTTGCAATTAATATTCCATTTTTATTATACATTACTCCAGATTTTTCTTTCTCAAGACTTTCTTCAAGCATAATCTTAAAAAGATAAAATTCGATTTTTAGTTCATTAATTTCTTTTAAATAGGTTTTGCAAAGATTGTCATTCAAGTCTTTTGGAAAATTTTTAAAGGATTTTATTTTATTTTTTAAGTATTCATCAGTTGTATTAAATTCTTCAAGATCAATATATTTTTGAATAAAAATTTCTATTATTTCTGCCCATTCATATACTTTGTACGCTTTATTTTTAAAAAAGTTTATATCTTCATATAAACTTTTTACTATTGTTATAAGTTTTATTATTGATTCTTGATCTTGAAATTTTATGCTTTCTTTTTGAATTTCTCCTTCGTATTTTTCGTCAAATATTTCAGACATTAAAAATCGATTAAATCCATCTTCCCATGAGTTTAATAAGTTTTGATCGTACTTTAGATTTTCTTTGTGGGTATTATTTGCACCATAACTAATGTTCATTGCATCGCTAAATTCTATTAAATAGTTTAATTCAGATGTTGATATATGAAATTTTTTCATTACTTTATTGTTACTTATCAGATTAAATATTTCTTTTCTGCTGAAATTGCTAATTGTTCCGGTTTTTGATATAAAAAGATCCATTAATCTTTTTAAGGCTATTATGCTTTCTCCTTTTGACAAATTGTTATAGCATAGAAGGCTATATTCAATACCATATTTATTTAGGCACTCTTCTATATGTGGCAAATATTCATTAAATTTTTCTTGCAAGCAAGTTATTGTTATTTCGTTTAATTTTAGGTTGTTTTTTTGTATAGAGTGTACTATTTGATTTGTCAAAATTTCTACTTCACGTTTTTGATTTTTAGCTTCTATTATTTTAAAGCTATCATCTAATTTTGAAAGTGGAGTTTTTGCTATAATGTTATTTTTAATACTTGTTAAAAAATTTTTACCTTTAAATAATTCAATATCTACTTTTTCTAAGGCTTGATATTTTATAGGATTGTTTTTTTCTGTTGTTAAAAGTAATTCTTTAACAAGATTGGATTTATAGTTAAACAAATCTTCAAAAATTAACATGTACACTTTAATATCAAAAATTTTTTCTAAAGAGTTAAGAGCTTTTTTCTCAAGCTCTTTATTGTTGCCAATAAATATTATTTTTTTAATTTCAATTTCTCTATTTTTTTTTGGTTTTTCCTGCATTATTTTTTTATGTAAATTTAAAATGTTTTTTTGCTTTTCAAAAAGCTTTTTAAATAGTTCTTTTTGCATATTTTCGTAGGGCTTTAAATTTTCTTCTTGGAATAAAAATCCATCTTCTTCCCAGGTTTCAATTAATTTTGAAAATTTTGAGTAATATTGGTGAAATAAATCTATTATTTTTGATGCAAAAAAGTATCTATTTTTTGTTGATTTGAAATCTTGTGTGTTTTTTAGTTTTTCAGTTTTTAATATATTGTATAATATAAATTTTTCTGTTTCCAAATAAAATGGAAAAGTGTTCTTTTCTATGTATTTTTTTATGTTGGGATTTTTTAAAGAAATTTCGTATATGCTTTTTATAGCATTTTTTTTAATATTTAGATTATAAGAAATTTCACTCAGTTTTGCTATAGTTTTTTTAATTTCGTCTTTTAGAAGATCATTTTTTACTACAATCAATGTTTCTTTCTTGAAGATATTATCGTTTTGAGTTAATTCTTTAATTTTATTATAAATTTTGCTTACTTTGTTAGTTTTATATATATTCACAGATTAATTGCTTTTATTATTCTTTATAAGCTTGTTTCTCAGTTTTCTTAAGTTTTTACTGATGCTAACTTTATATATGTGTGGATTAATTATTCTTTTGTATGTATGTTCAAGCTTGCTTAAGTCAAATTTGGTTTTATTTCTAATATTGTCCAGATTGGACTCATATCCTTTGCAAAGTTTCCCATTTTCCAAGATATTGTGAATTAGAAATTCAAAATCATCATATTGTTTAATGGTCTTGAAAACGTTCTCTTGTATTGGATGAAAAATGGTAAGTTCTTTTCTTGAAGCTAGATGAGCTTTGATTTTATCTTTTTCTTCTTTTAGAAAGATAAGATCAAAGCTCATTTGACCATTTGAGTAAATTCTTACAAGTTCTTTTTGGGCAGGTAATGTTGATTTTTCTGTATTATTTGATATTTTCATTTTCGGTATAAATTCCCCATTTTTTTCTATAGAAATCATTTTATATACTCCCGAGAGATTTGGGTCTCCTTTTGCTGTAACCAGATTTGTTCCAACTCCCCAAATATCAATTGGAGCATTTATTGAATTTAAATACATAATAATATTCTCGTCAAGTTCATTAGATGCAATAATTTTTACGTTATTTAATCCATTTAGGTCCAATTCTTTTCTTGCTGCTTTGCTTAGATATTCAAGATCTCCACTGTCAATTCTTATTGAAAAATTATTATTTTTGTTTTGTTTTAGTTCTTTAAATATTTTAATGGCGTTTTTTAATCCGCTGTTAAGTGTATCATAAGTATCAATTAGTAAACTTACTTTGTTTGGATATGTTTTTACGTATTCTCTGAATGCTTGTTCTTCGTTTTCAAAGCTCATTATCCAACTATGGCTCATAGTTCCTGTGACTGGTATATTATATTTGTATCCAGCAAGCATGTTGCTTGTGAAGTCTGATCCTCCTATGTAGGCGGCTTTGCTAGCAGAAAGAGCGCCATTTATTCCTTGTGCTCTTCTTAATCCAAATTCTGCTAAAATTTTTGCACCAGATTCTTTTATTCTAGCTGTTTTTGTTGCTATTAAACTTTCAAAGTTTATTATATTTAAAACCAGCCCTTCTATTAATAGCAATTCTATTAGATTTCCTTCAATTATGACTATTGGTGTATAAGGAAAAACTAGTCGACCCTCTTCTATTGAGCTTATTTTTATGTTTAGTTTAAATTCTCTGAGAAAGTTTAAAAATTTTTTGTCTAACATATTCAAGCTTTTTAAATATTTAATTTCATTTTCATTAAAATTAATCTTTTTTAATTCATTAATTAATGTATGAATCCCAGCTAAAACAATATAGCCGTTTTTAAACGGTGTTTTTCTAAAAAAAACTTCAAATTTTGCTTTAGGATTGATGCCTTTTATAAAGTAAGCATTCATCATTGAAATTTCATAAAAATCTGTAAATAGTGATAGATTTTTCATTCTCCTTATTATATACTAGTTTTGTTTGTAAAAAAATGGTATTTAATCTAAGCGTAATTATATTTTTTGATTTTATTTATTAATATTTTTTTGTAATATATAACAAATTGATTAAATTGGGCAAAATTCTATGGTAGAAAAGAATGTTTCTAATTTTGATATTGTAATTTTTGGAGTTACTGGCAATTTATCTAGGAGAAAGCTTATTCCTTCTATTTTTAATTTGTTTAAAAATAGATATATTAGTAATTTTAGGGTTATTGGTTTTTCTCGCAAAATTTTTACAGATAAAGAATTTAGATCATACATTAAAGATTCTTTATGGCAGGAAGAAACCGATTCTTTGATTGAAATTTTTTTGAATTTCTTTATTTATATACCTGGTGATTTTAATGAAAAGGAGCCTTATGTAAAATTATCTAAATTTTTAGATAAAAATCGAGAAACAATATACTATCTTTCGACGTCTCCTATATTTTATGGGCCAATAATTAATCATTTAAAAGAGTTTTTTTTAAATGAAAGATTAACTTTGTCAAAAATAGTTCTTGAGAAGCCTTTTGGTTCTAGCCTTGAGACAGCAAAAAAATTAAATAGTTTGCTTTATTCTGCTTTTAGAGAAGATCAAATTTATAGAATAGATCACTATTTAGGCAAAGAGACAGTGCAAAACATTTTTACATTTAGATTTGGTAATTCTATTTTTGAAAATATTTGGAATAATCGTTATGTGGATTTTGTTCAAATTACAGTCGCAGAGGAATTGGGTCTTGATGGGAGAGCGGAGTATTACGATTCTGTTGGGGCCTTGAAGGATATGGTTCAAAATCATATTTTACAATTATTGAGTCTTGTTGCAATGGAATCTCCTATTAAATTTGATTCTAAGTTTATTCATGATGAGAAAGTGAAAGTTTTAAAAAGTTTGAGAAAGATTAGTAAAGATGATGTTAAAAATTGTATTGTTAAAGGACAATATATAGGCTCACAAGTTCAAGGGGTTTTTAAAAAAGGATATAAAGATGAAACAGAATCTTTGGTAAATTCAAATACTGAGACTTATTTAGCCATGAAGGTGTTTATTAATAATTGGCGTTGGTCCGGTGTTCCTTTTTATCTTAGAACCGGTAAAGGGCTTGCTAGAAAATTTTCAGAAATATACATTCAATTTAAAAAACCAAGCTTTACTCTTTTTAACAATAGTTCGGTTGATTTTTCAAATGCTTTAATATTTAGAATTCAGCCAAGAGATGGAATTGAAATCAAATTTAATACTAAGAAACCTGGATATAATTATGAGATTCAAACTGCTAATATGGAATTTTCATATCACGGAGCATTTAAAAGATTGTTTGATGAGGCTTATGAGCGCTTATTGTTAGATGCTTTTTTAGGAGATGGTACGTTGTATGCTACAAGTGATGAGATTGAAAGTTCTTGGGAATTTGTTTCAGACATTGCAAATAAATGGGAAGATGTTGAAATTTGTAATTATTTTTATGGATCTGAAGGGCCAAAAGAGATAGATTCTATTTTAGAAAAAGATCATTTTTGGCGAAAAATTTAATTTTCCAGTTTTTTAAAAAGTCCTTTTAAATATTTCAAGAGAATAAGAGTTTTATCCCCAATTGGTGGGGGGTAAAAAGTATTTATTTAAAATAGTTTATGCATCGACTATCAATTTGAGTTATCATTAAAAGAATATAAACCAATCTTTTTTAAAAAGAATGTCTATATTTAAAGGGATGGATATGGAAAATGTTGAAGCAAAAATTCAGTCAAATTTTTTTGGGCTTATTCCTTTTTTTGTTTTTATTATTATATATTTAGGCACGGGGATTTATTTAGAGTTTCTTGGCATAGAAATGGCTTTTTATCAGCTTCCAGCTAGTGTTGCAATGTTTTTTGCTTCTGTTGTTTGTTTTTTAGCGTTTAAAGGCAAATTTTCTGAAAAAATTCATATATTTGTTAAAGGGGCTGCTCAGCATGACATTATACTAATGTGTCTTATTTTTATGCTTTCAGGAGCCTTCTCTGCTCTTTGCAAGGAAATAGGTTGTGTTGAAACTGTAGCAAATTTAGGCATTAAATATATTAATACTAATTGGATTGTTTCTGGTATATTTTTTATAACTTGTTTGATTTCTTTTTCTGCAGGCACTTCTGTCGGAGCTATTGTTGCAATTGCTCCTATTGCTTTTAATATTGCTGTTAAAAGTGATATTAATCCGAATTTGATAGCAGCATCTGTAATGTGTGGAGCCATGTTTGGAGATAATCTTTCTTTAATATCAGATACAACTATTGTTTCTAGCCGAACTCAGGGTAGTAGCATCTTAGATGTTTTTATTAGTAGTAGTTTTTATGCTTTTCCATCTGCTATACTAACTTTTTTTTCTTTTTTCTTTCTTTCTGGGAATTTGCTTAATGCTACAAACTTGTTAAATGAAGATTCAATAGATTTGGTGAAAACTGTTCCGTATTTAATAATTATATTTTTTTCTTTGATTGGGATGAATGTTTTTTTAGTTCTTTTTTTGGGTATTTTTTCTATATGTCTTATTAGTGTTTTATATAGTAATTTATACTTTCTGGATGTAATGAAGAACATTAATCAAGGGTTTTTAAATATGGCAGATTTAATTTTTCTTTCAATTTTAACAGGGGGAGTTTCTTTGACTGTTATTCATAATGGAGGTTTCAAGTGGTTGCTTATTAAATTGAAATCTTTGATTAGAGGAAAAAGTTCAGCTGAATTTTCTATTGGTGTTTTTGTTTCAATAGTTGATGTTTTTCTTGCTAATAATACAATTTCTATACTTATTTGCGGCAAAGTGGCAAAAAGGATAGCTTTTGAAAATAACATTAGTTTTAGAAGAAGTGCCTCTATTTTAGATATGTTCTCTTGTATTTTTCAAGGTATTATCCCTTATGGTGCTCAAATGATTATTTTAGTAGGATTTTCAAATGGACTTGTGTCGCCAATTAGCGTTTTGCCATTTTTAGTTTATTTTGGATTTTTATTAGCTTTTGTTCTTTTATCTATTTTTGGAATTGATATAAAAAAGGTTTTTTTATATTTCCTTAAAAAATAAAGGCTTTGAGAATTTTAAAATTCTCATTGTTCAATTTTTATTGTTTTAATTTAGAATAATTGGTTTTAATTGTATTATATGATTTAGGAGGTTTAAAATTGGAAAGAGAAAATAATATAGTTCCAAATTTTTGGGGACTTACGCCTTTTTTTCTTTTTATAGGAATTTATGTTGGTACAGGACTTGTTCTTTATTTTAATGGTGTAGAAATGGCTTTTTATCAAATGCCCCCTATAGTTGCTATGTTTATTGCTATTGTTTTGACATTTATTTTTTTTAGGGGATCTTTTTTAGCAAAAATGAATAAATTTATTGAAGGGTGCGCTCAACAAGATGTTATTTTTATATCTTTAATATTTATGTTATCTGGTGCTTTTTCCACTGTTTGCAAAGAAATAGGAAGTGTTGAAGCTGTAGTAGATATTGGCCTTAAATATGTTCCATTGAATTTGCTTGTGTGTGGAATTTTTTTAACTACTCTTTTTTTGTCTTTTTCTACTGGAAGTTTTATGGGGACTGTTATTGCGGTTGCTCCTATTGCTTTGAGACTTGCAGATAAAGTGAATATTTCTCTTCCTTTAGTTGCTGGGGCTATTCTTAGTGGTGGTGCATTTGGAGACAATATGTCTTTAATATCAGATACCCCTATTATTTCAAGTCGTACTCAAAAGGTGAAGGTTGTTGATGTTTTTAAAAATGGAGCTTTTTATACGTTTCCAGCGGCAATTTTAGCAAGCATTGTTTTTGCAATTTTAGGTTCTTATTATTGCAAGGCTGATAATTTTATTATTGAGCCTAGTGAGATAAATTATTTTAAAATTGTTCCATATATTTTTGTTATGGTTGTCGCAATTTCAGGCTTTGATGTGTTTTTAGCCTTGTTTTTAGGTATTGTTGTTGCTGGTATTATTGGAATGTATTATTCGGATGTTACATTTTTACTATTAGCTAAAAAAATCAACGAAGGATTTTTAGGTTTAGGGGAGATGTTTATTCTTGTTGTTTTTACAGGTGGAATTTCTTATATGGCAATTAAGTATGGAGGATTTGATTGGTTACTGTTAAAATTGCAAAAAATGTCAAAGTCTAAAAGAACTTCGGAATTTGTAATTGTAGTTTTAGTTGGTATTTTGACCACTTTCCTTGCAAATAATGGACTTGCTATTTTAATGAGTGGATCTGTTATAAGGTCAATAACTAAGGAAAATGATTTAAATCCAAAACGTATTGGAGCTTTGATTTGTATGTCATCGTGCCTTTTTTTAAGCATTTTGCCTCATAGTATGCATGTTATAGCTCTTATAGATTTTACCAAGGGTAAACTTTCTCCTTTTGACATTTTCCCATTTTTAATTTATCAAGGATTTTTAGTTTTATTGATTGCTTTATCCATAATTGGGCTTGATGTAAGATTGGTATTTAGACCTTTTTTAAGTAGTAAACATAAATCTTAAAAGCTGTTAAAATGAAAGCTTTTAAGATTTATTTTGTATTTTAATGATTTAAGAAGATATATTTACATATATTTTTAGTATTTCTTCTTTTATTTTTTTAGGTATTTTTTTAAAAATTTCAAATTTTGAAAAATCTTTTGGTATAAATTTTTCTTCTAAATATAATTTCATTTCGGGATTATTTTTTGCCTCTTCTTCTATTCTTTTGATTATATTTTTATTTGGAGAATTATATCTAGTTTCTTTGAAATTTTTATAAGAGGGTTCATTTTCGTATAGAAAGTTTATAAATTTGTAGGCCAATTTTTTATTTGGAGCATCAATAGGGATTACAAATGCGTCTATCCACAGATTAGTGTTTTCTGGTGCATAGAAGTCTAGATTTTTATCTTTGAGTATGGCGCTTTGTGCCTCACCACTCCATGTAAGCTGAATGGACGCTTCTCCGTTTAGTATTAAAGATTTTGCAGGCACGTCTGAGAAATAACCTATTAATAGTGGGTTTTGGATTTTTAAAAGTTCGCCAGCTTCTTTGATTTTATCTGTATCATGTTCATTTATTGAATATCCAAGTTTTTTTAGAGCAACCCCGATATTATCTTTAGGAGAATCTAGCATTGTAATTTCTTTTTTATATTTTTTGTTAAATAATATATCAAAACCTTGCATGTCGTTTATATCTATTTTAGTTTTATTGTAAAGTATACCCATTAATCCCCAATAAGCTGGTACTGAATAGAGATTGCCAGGATCATGTTCCAGATTTGTAAGATTTTGAGAAATATTTTCTGTTACATTTGGCAGTTTAGAGTAATCTAATTTTTCAATTTTGCCTTCATCGATTAATTCTTGGATTAAATACTCTGATGGGACTATTATGTCGTAATAGTTCTTTGTGGTGTTAAATTTAGCCATCATTTCTTCATTATTATGAAAGATTTCATAATAAATTTTTATATTATTTTCCTTTTCAAATTGCTCTAATAAAGTCTCGTCAATATATTCTGCCCAATTAAATACGTTTAAAGTTATTATGTCTTGTCTAGTGCAAGCAAAGGTTGTAAGAATTGTTATTAATATAAAAATTTTTTTCATAATCACTCCTTTTTTTATTTTAAAGTTCGGTATCTGTTGTTAATTTTTTAATCCCTATAAATTTATTAATAATAAACAAAAGGCTTAATATTGTAAAAAACAATATTGCAGAAATAGCATTTATTACAGGTTTGATTCCTCTTTTTGTTAGCGAGTTTATTAAAATAGCTAAATTATTAAATCCTTGTCCGGTAGTGAAAAATGATATAAGAAAATCGTCTACTGATAATGTGAAGGCAATTAAAGCTCCAGTTGCAATGTTCCCGACGATTTCTGGATAAATTATATTGAAAAATATCTGAATTTCTGAGGCTCCAAGATCTTTAGCTGCATCAATAATGTTATTGGGAAGAGAATATAATTTGGGTAAAATGGTTATTACTATGTATGGTGTTGAAAAAATTATATGTGACATTAGCATTGTAGGAAATCCCAATTGCATTTTTATTGCAGAATAAAACGTCATTAAGCTTATTCCTGTTACTATGTCTGGATTAATTATTGTTATTTTATTTGCCGATAATAGTATTGTTTTTAATTTTTTGTTTTCTGTTTTGTAAATTGCATAAGCACCAATAGTTCCAATAATAACAGAGGTCAAAGATGAAATTGTAGCTATTAAAACGGTATTTAATATTGCTGATTTGATTTGACTTGAGTCAAAAATTTCTTTATACCATTTCAAGCTAAATCCTTGCCATATAAATCCACTATCGCCAGAGTTAAAAGAATAAATTATTAAAATTATTATTGGGAGGTAAATAAAGCTGATTATTAGAAATAAAAAAATGTTTTTAAAAACCCTAAACATATTTTTACTCTCCACTATTTTTTTGCATTAATTTTATTATTATTAAATTAAAAATTAATATTACTAGCATTACAATAAATGAAATTGCAGCTCCAGTATTCCAGTCTTCTATAAAAAGAAACTGTTTGCTTATTAGATTTCCTATTAAAATTTGTTTAGAGCCTCCTAGTAAATCTGAAATAATAAATACTGTTATTGAAGGAATAAATACCATGATTATTCCAGTTGCTAGGTAAGAGAGTGTTAGGGGTATTTTTATGTAAAGCAATATTTGCCACATTCTTGCTCCAAGATCTTGTGCTGCCTCAATATATTCTGGTTTGATTTTTAAAAGGCCTGTGTATATTGGCAAGATCATGAAAGGAAGAAAATTGTATACCATGCCTATTGTAACAGCTTGTTCATTGTAAAGAAGGTCTAAATTTCCAATTCCAATCTTTTCAAATAAGTTGTTGATGAATCCGTTTTTGCCAAGTATCCTCATCCAAGCATAAGTTCTAAGTAATGTATTTATCCACATGGGAAGTATTATCATTATGATTAATTTGTTTTGAGCGCTTTTTTTTGATAATGAAATTAGCCAAGCGGCGGGATATCCTATTAAAATACTAAAAATTGTTGCTATTGCTGCTAATTTTAGACTTCTTGAAAAAATATTAAGATAGCTTGGTTCTAAAAGTCCAATAAAATTGTGGATTGTAAATTCATAGTTTTCATTTAAAAATCCTAGCAATATTATTATTAGTAGGGGAAGAATGGTAAATGTTAATAGGAATATAGAGTATATAATTAATATTAATTTTTGCATAATTATTATTCCTTGCGCATAACATGGATGTCATCAGGTTCTAAGAATATGTCAACTTCTTCTCCAACTTTTGTAAGTCTTGTGCTTTGAACTATCCAATTTGTTTTTTGAATTTCTAGAGTCATTTCGTAATGAACACCTTGAAAAATTGCGGATGTTATGGTTCCGCTTAAATGTCCTTTGCCTTTTGGAAGTAGTTTTATATCTTCTGGGCGTATAACAAGATCAACGACTTCTTCAGCTTCAAATCCTTTGTCAAGGCATTCAAATTCGTGACCAAGCAAGCTTACAACCAGTTCTTTTTTGTATGTTCCATCAAAAATATTACTTTCCCCAATAAAATCGGCTACGAATTTTGTTTTAGGTTCATTGTAAATTTCCTCAGGTGTTCCCACTTGCAAAATTATTCCTTCATTCATTACAACAATTCTATCGCTCATTGTTAATGCTTCTTCTTGATCATGAGTAACATATATGAATGTGATTCCAAGCTGACGCTGTATTTTTTTTAATTCTTTTTGCATCTCTTGTCGCATTTTTAAATCAAGGGCCGAAAGAGGTTCATCTAGTAATAAAAGTTTAGGTTCCATTACCATTGCTCTTGCTATTGCAACTCTTTGTTTTTGTCCTCCTGATAGTTCGTTAATATTTCTATATGCATATTTTGGCATTCCAATCAATGAAAGAGATGTTTTTACCTTTTCTTTTATTGTTTCTTTTTGTGTTTTTTTCATTCTAAGTCCAAATGAAATATTGTCAAAAACATTCATATGGGGAAAAAGTGCATAATTTTGAAATACTGTATTAATTTCTCTTTTATTTGAGCTGGTTTTAGATATTTCCTTAGAAAAGAAATAAATTTCCCCATTTTTTTGACTTAAAAAACCACCCAATATTTTTATTAATGTTGTCTTTCCGCATCCAGATGGACCTAGTAGCGTAATAAATTCATTTTTTTTAATTTTTAAATTTATGTTATCTAAAGTTTTGTTTGTGCTGTTATCATAATAATGACTTAAGTTTTTAATCTCTAGGATACAATTATCCAACTAATTCTAACCTCCTTGTGGCTGTATTAATACAAATCAAGATTATACTTAATATTATTATTTATGTAAATGGGTTTTTTAAAAGGGATTATAATTCTTGTCAAGAATTATTTTTCCAAATTTGCCTTCTCTGAATTCTTTAATCAATATTTTTGATGCTCTTTCAAGGTCAAGTTCATTTTTTTTATGGATTAATTTTCTTATTTTTGCAAAATTTTGTAGAATATCAAGCGAATTTTTAGAATGTGCTTCATATTTTTTTAGTAGAATGTTTTTATTATTTTGATCCATTATTTCTAGCAAATATAATGCAAGATCTATATTGTCTACTATTTCATTTTTTATCATATCTAGTATTGCAAGTTTTTTTGCAATCGATTGATCTTCTATATTATGCCATAAAATTCCTGGCATATCAAAAAGATTGATTTCTTCATTTATTTTAATTATTTGGACATTTTTAGTGTATCCAGGCTTATTAGCAACTTTTGCACTTTTTTTGCCAGATAATAGATTTATTATTGAAGATTTTCCAACGTTTGGAACCCCAATTACTAAAACCTTTATTTTTTCTTTATAGTTTTTTATCTTTTTAACAATAGCCAATTTTTTAATATTATCTATTATTTGTTTACGCATTCCTTTTTTATAAATGTTACTTATTATTACGGGGTTACCAAGATTTTCAAAATATTTTTTCCATTTTATAATTTCTGTTGTTTGGGCAATATCAGATTTGTTTAAAAGAATTATTTTGGTTTGATTTTTAATAATTTTTTCAGTTAATGGGTTTTTGCTGCTAAATGGAGCTCTAGCATCAAGTATTTCTAGCACAATATTTGTTTTTTGTAAATTATTTTTTATTAGGTCTAAAGCTCTTTTCATATGACCAGGAAACCAATTAATTTTATTTGTCATGCTTAAATTATAGCTTAATGTGGACTGAATAATAAGTTGTTTTTGTTTTCATTGTATTAATTTGGGCAATTTTTTTTAAAAGAATTGTTTTTTTTAAGGAAAAAATATAATCTGTATTTGAGTTTTATATTGTTAAAAAAATAAATTTTGTAGGAGGTTTAATTATTATTGAAAAGATTAAAAAAGGATTAATAGTATCTTGTCAAGCTCTTGAGCATGAACCTTTACATAGCAGTTTTATTATGTCTAAGATGGCTTTAGCAGCTAAAATAGGTGGAGCTATTGGAATAAGGGCTAATGGGGTTAATGATATTAGTCAGATTAAATTAGAAGTTGATTTGCCAATAATAGGTATTATTAAAAGGACTTATAATAACTGCGATGTGTTTATTACTCCTACTATTAAAGAGGTTGATGAGCTTTGCAATGAGGGGGTAGATATAATTGCCCTTGATGCTACTTTTAGGAATAGGCCTGATGGTGTAGTGCTTGATGATTTTTTTAAAAATATTAAAAAAAAATATCCAAATCAATGTTTGATGGCAGATATTGCTTCTTTAGATGAAGCTCTTAATGCTGATAAATTAGGGTTTGATTTTATTGGAACAACTTTGCATGGTTATACAAAAAGTACTGATGGTTTAAATATTGCAGACAACGATTTTGCTTTTTTAAAAACCTTGCTTAATTCTAATTTGAAAGCTGCTTTAATAGTGGAGGGAAAAATAGACACCCCTTTGAAGGCTCAAAAATGTTTTGAAATGGGGGTTGATTTAGTAGTTGTAGGGGGGGCTATCACCAGGCCTGTTGAGATTACTAAAAGATTTGTAGAAAAAATAAATCATTTGTAGAAAAAATAAATCAAATTAAAAGATAATTTTAATTATTATAGGGCTAATTTGTTTTTTATTTTAGGAGGTTTTTATGGTAAAGTTTTTTGAACAAGCTCAAAAATTTGGGAGATCTTTCATGCTTCCCATTGCTATTTTGCCAGCAGCAGGGCTACTTTTAGGGATTGGGGGTTCTCTTTCTAATCCAGAAACTGTCAAGATTTATTCTTTCTTGAATATATTTTTCTTGCAATCAGTTTTCAAGATAATGAGTGCATCAGGTTCTATTATTTTTTCAAATTTAGCGCCAATATTTTCTATTGGGATTGCTGTTGGACTTGCCAAATCGGATAAAGGTACAGCTGGAATTGCTGCATTTATTGGTTATCTTGTGATGAATGCTACTATTGGGGTTTTAATTGATATGTCAGGTGGAGCAGAGTCTTTTTCTAGTGGTGCTGTAGGTCTTGTTCTTGGGATTAAGACTTTAGAAGCAGGAGTTTTTGGCGGGATTATAGTTGGTCTTTTAACATATCATCTTCATTCTAAGTTTAACAAGGTAAATTTGCCTAAGGTTCTTGGATTTTTTTCGGGATCCAGATTTGTGCCGATTGTTGTTTCTTTTTCTAGTATTTTTCTTGCTGTAATTATGTTCATTTTTTGGCCATTTTTGCAAAATGGAATTAATAAGGTAGGAGGCCTAGTAGATTCTACCGGTTATATTGGAACACTGATTTATGGGATTTTCTTAAGGATGCTTGGACCTTTTGGTCTTCATCATATATTTTATTTACCATTTTGGACAACAGGTCTTGGGGGGTCTGTTATTATTGATGGGAAGTTGATTGAAGGAACCCAGAATATCTTTTTTGCAGAACTTGCTGCTCAAGGTTCAAATAGATTTTTTGTTGGAACTAGTCGTTTTATGAGTGGACGATTTATTACTATGATGTTTGGGTTGCCTGGAGCTGCGCTTGCGCTATACTATACTGCAAGGCCTGAAGAGAGAATAAAAATTTTTGGTCTTTTAATGTCTGCATCTTTAACATCATTTTTAACAGGGATAACAGAGCCTATTGAATTTTCGTTTCTTTTTGTAGCTCCTATTCTTTATGTTGTTCATGCTACATTTGATGGATTTGCTTTTATGTTGGCACATATCCTTCAAATTACAATAGGTCAAACGTTTTCTGGAGGGTTTATTGATTTTATTCTTTTTGGCATTTTGCAGGGTAATTCAAGGACTAATTGGCTTTTGGTGCCAGTTGTAGGCATTGCTTGGTTTTTGCTTTATTACTTTACTTTTGTATTTTTAATAAATAAGTTTGATTTTAAAACTCCTGGTAGATCTCAAGATTTAAGCCCTGAAGATTCTTCAAGTTTGAAGAGTAATGGATTGGAAGAAAATTTTGCTACTAAGGTTATTATCGGGCTTGGTGGCGCTTCAAATATTGTTGAACTTGATTGTTGTGCAACCAGATTAAGGGTTACAGTAAGAGATACTCTTAAGGTTTCTGAAAAGATTTTAAAAGAAACTGGTTCTAAAGGATTGATTATTAAAGGAAATGGAGTTCAGGTAGTTTACGGACCAGGCGTTAGTGTTCTTAAAAATGAAATAGAAGAACTATTGGATGAATAATTTTTTTAATAAGTATATGTTTGTTAAAGGCTATTTTTATTGTTTGTCTTTTTTATGAAATCAACTGTGTACTTTGTGAAGTACGACGTGTTTTGTGCACTTTTATAGCTTTGGTTTCCAATAGGTACGTGTGCGTGTGAATTTTCAATAAGTATAATGGGGATGTCTTTTTTTTGGCCTCCATAATTTTTTATGAATTCGTTTATTTTTATTGGGTCTACTGTATGATCATTTGGTGTGTGGGTTATTATTAAAGGCGTTTTAATTTCATTAAAATCATAGGAATTTAATAATGTTACAAGGCCCATCATTGCAATAATTGCATCTACATGTTGTTCTTTTGAATAGAAGCTTTTTATAGTTATGTGTTCTTTTCTTTTGTCCTCTTTTTCTTTGAACTTATTGTAACCACCTGTTACAAGATGTGCAATTTGTCTTCCCCAGGGATAGTAAACAATATTTGTTCTTTTGTCATAAGGAAATATATTAGGAGATATTAGTGCCACTGAGTTTATTTGGTCTGAATAGTTTGCTAAAGCCCAAATGCTAGCAGCACCCCCATTAGAGGTGCCAATTAGTATTAAGTTGTCACCTATCAGTTTGCCAATTTGAATAGCCTCATCAATGTCTCTCAACCAATCTTGAGTGGTTATTCCTTTAAATGCATTTTTATTGTCGATTCCGTGTCCTTTCAATCTTGTAAAAAAAATATTTGCATTAAGAGCTTTTGCAATATTATTTGGAACCGGATAAATTTCATTTTTTGATGCTCCAAATCCATGAATATACACTACGGAATATTTTGTTTTTTGTGATTCTTTGTACCATATTATTTCTTTTTTTGTATTTTCTTCTAAATTAAAATATAATTCTTCTTTTAATAGGTAATTGTCAATTTCTTTGATATTTTTGGGAATTGTTTTTTTTGAAAATTCATTTTTAAATTTTATTCTTGGACTTACTAGTATTAAGAGTAATAAGAATATAATTATAAAAATGACATTTTTTATGTTCATAGAGTGATTTCCTTGGTATCTAAGTTATTGTTGTTGTTATTGGATTCTTTTTTGTAACAATTATTGCAATTCCCTGAGTAAATTATTTCAATAGATTTTGTCTCCCAATTTTCTCCAAGTTTGTCTTTCAAAATATCTTTAATATCGTCAAGTTGAATTGGGTGGACTTGATTGCATTTGTTGCATTTAAAGTGAGCTATTGTGGAAGCCAAGCTTAGATAAAATTTTGTTTCTTTTTGATCAGTAGTTTTTATATCTTTTAGTATATTTCTTTCTTTTAGAATGTTTAATGTGTTATATACTGTTGCCTTTGATAGGCTTGGAATTTCTTTTATAAGTTTGTTATAAACTTCTTTTGCTGTAAAGTACTCTTTTGGGTTTGATGCTATGTAGAGAATGATTCTGTTTCTCGAATGAGATGCTTTCATTCCCAATTCTGATGTTAAATTTTTCAATAATATAGGATCATTTGTAATGCCGACTTTTTCCAATGTAGAGTGTACGTCTATTATGTTATCATTCATATTATTATACCTTTTTGTTTAAGTTAAAGATTAAACACTTTTAATGTTATTCCTAGGATAATTTTATACCCAGTTATTAATATTTTACTACTTATTATTTATTTATTTTCATATTTTTTTATATTAGTATAAAAAATTAAATTTTTTATTTTTGAATTTAGTTTTATTTTGTTATCGAAATTATTATTTAATGGAAGTATCATTAAATTTATTGTTTGAGAGTAATTTATTATGTCTTGAATCTTAACTGTGTTATAAGAGCCTCCTATGTTTAAAATTAACCATTTTCTAGAATTTATTTTTTCAATTTTATAATTAATTGTATGAATGATTTGTTTTTCAACATTTAAAAAGCTTATAAAAAAGTTGCTATTTTTATCATTTCCTTTAGATATCAAAAATTCTGTACCATTAATGTAGCCTTTGGGATTGTTTTTAGTTATTATTATTTTTTCGTAAGTATCAAGATCGCTATATTTTGCTGTTATTTTTAAATTAGTGCCTTTTGTGATTTCAAAAACGGGTATTTCAAGCGCTGAGTATTCAAGTAGATAGTCAGGATTACATTTTTTTAATGTTTTTTTATCTAAATCTATTTTAGAAGGCCATTCTATTTTAATAGATACAAAAAAGCTAGAGATAGTCTCATCTATAAAAAAATCAATTGTTGATTTTGCAGCAGAGTTAAAAGCCAAATATTGTTTTATTCCTAAAATTTTTTCATTTGAGAAGGAAAATGAACTTTCAATAGATGCTTCTCTTATTAATTCTTTTTTTGATAGAATTTTGAAATAAGTTCTAGATGTGTTTAGAAATTCAACTTTTTTATCTTTAAATTTTATTTTATTTAATTTGCCATTTTCAAATTTGATATTGTATTGGTCGTGAGATAGGGTGAAATCGCCTTCCATATTGTATTCCAAATTTTTAGATACAATGGATTCAGAATTTTTTATAATTTCCTCTTGATTTTTATTTATTAAAAATTCTCTTAAGCTTTTTTCGTTGATTTGATAATCTTTTAGTCTTTTGTTTTGAAAATTTATTATTGGCTCTTGCTCTTTAAGAGAGTTGAATTTTGGAATTTCTAGTAGTTCGGTGGTCAGTTTGGATCCTTCTAGATTTTGTATTTTAATACTGTGTAAATTATTTTCCAAATCTTTTAAATAAAGTAAAAAATTTTTTAATTCTTGATTATTATAAGTCTCTTTAATTTCATAAAAATAAATAAGAGTTTCTACGTTGCTTTTTGGAGAGTCTATTTTTTGAACTTCATATAAATATTGACAATTATTTTTATAAAAAATTAAGTAAGTTTTACTATTTTTACTTTGCCTTATTCCTTCTATATAGTTGAAATTAAGTTTTCTGTATAGCTCAGTTACTTTTTTTCTAAGTTTTTCTATATTGCATATGTAAATCATAATAGGTGTATTTTGAAATATGTCTTTATATCCACTTTTGAATGGATTTTTTAGTGCCCAATATAAATCTAAATGTATTTCATCGTGTAGCATGTATTCATGAGGACTTCCGCTGTAAGTTCCTGGAATATATATATCTGTATTGTTTTTGAATCTTTCAAATAGCCATCTATTTAATTCTTCGTGTTCTCTTAGAATTTCAAAAAAATATATTGGAAATGTCCAGTGTATTTTGTAGGCTAATCGCTTGTGCTCAACCAAATATTTTATATTTGATATTATTGAAAACAGATTTTCCTCTGAAAATTTAGTTATTGAAACAATAATAATGTAAGTTTTTGATTTTTTTAGTTTTCTAAACATAAATTCTTTGTCTTTATAATGTAAAGATCAGTTAATATTTATATTATATAATAAAAATTTGTGCTGTTTTTGTATATTTTGTATTTTTTGATATATAGAAACAATACTCTATGGCGAATGTGTTAAGTTTATGTTAATCTTATAGTGTTAAATATAAATTATTTTATTAACAAAAAGGGGTAAAATTTTTATGGCTAAAGACATATATTTTAATGAGGATGCTAGAAAAAGCTTACTTAGCGGTGTTGAAAAATTATCCAATGCTGTAAAAGTAACTCTTGGGCCAAAAGGGAGAAATGTTCTAATTGATAAAAAGTTCGGCTCTCCAACAGTTACAAAGGATGGAGTTAGCGTTGCTCGTGAGATTGAACTTGAAAATCCGTTTGAAAACATGGGAGCACAGCTTTTAAAAGAAGTTGCTATTAAGACAAATGATGTTGCTGGTGATGGAACAACAACTGCTACTGTGCTTGCTTATGCTATTGCAAGAGAAGGTCTTAAGAATGTGTCTTCAGGAATTAATCCTATTGGGATAAAAAAGGGCATAGATCATGCTGTAAATTTGGCTGCTGAGAAAATTCGTCAGTCTGCAAAGAAAATTACAACAAAGGAAGAGATTGCACAAGTAGCTTCAATTTCTGCTAATAATGACAGTTATATAGGGGAGAAAATTGCTGAGGCAATGGACAAAGTTGGAAAAGATGGGGTTATAACAGTCGAGGAGTCAAAAACTTTTGATACTACGATTTCTTATGTTGAGGGTATGCAATTTGACAGAGGATATCTTTCACCTTATTTTTCCACCAATAAAGAGAACATGAGCGTTAATTTTGATGATGCTTTCATATTGATATATGAGAAAAAGATCAGCTCTATTAAAGAACTTTTGCCAGTTCTTGAGAAAGTTTTAGGAACAAATAAACCTTTATTAATTATTGCTGAAGATATTGAAGGAGATGCTCTTGCTGCTCTTGTTTTAAACAGTGTTAGGGGAGCTTTAAAGGTTTGTGCTATTAAATCGCCTGGTTTTGGTGATAGACGAAAAGCGATGCTTGAAGACATTGCAGTGTTGACTGGCGGTGTTTTAATCAGTGAAGAGCTAGGTCTTACTCTTGAGACGGTTGAGATTGAGCAACTTGGGCAGGCTAAAACTATTAAGGTGGATAAAGACAATACTACTATTATTAATACTGGTAATAAGGAACAAATAAAGGAGCGTTCAGAGCTTATTAAAAAGCAAATTGAAGAATCAACATCTGAATATGATAAGGAAAAGCTTCAAGAGCGCCTTGCAAAGCTTGTTGGCGGCGTTGCTGTTATTAATGTTGGAGCTGTTACTGAGGTAGAGCTTAAAGAGAAAAAGCATAGAGTTGAAGATGCTCTTTCTGCAACTCGTGCTGCTGTTGAAGAGGGTGTTGTTCCTGGTGGTGGATCAACTCTTATTGAAGTTGCCATGTATCTAGATACAATAGATACAAGTAAATTGAGTTATGAAGAGAAACAAGGTTTTGAGATTGTAAAAAGAAGCCTTGAAGAGCCAATGAGACAAATTATTTCAAATGCTGGTTTTGAAGGATCTATTTATATCCATCAAATTAGAACAGAGAAAAAAGGACTTGGATTTGATGCTTCTAGCTTTAAGTGGGTAAATATGATTGAGAGTGGTATAATTGATCCTGCCAAGGTTACAAGAAGTGCACTTCAAAATGCTGCTTCAATTGCGGGACTTTTATTAACAACAGAATGCGCAATCACTGACATTAAAGAAGAGAAAAGTACTTCTGGTGGTGGTGGTTACCCTATGGATCCAGGAATGGGAATGATGTAAATTAAAGTTTCACCGGTGGGATAAAAAAGTCCACTGGTGGAATATTTTATTATTTAAAGGAATTATTTTGAGTGAGGATGAATTTGTTTTTTGTATAGGCTATGATTATTCAAGAGCAATAGTAGATAGGCAGCTTTTAAAAGAAAACAAGGGTAAAAGCGTTAAGGAGCTTTTTGAGCTTGGGCTTTACAGAAGTGCTTTTAGCAAGGCTCTTTATAGAAATGACGATATTCTTATTAATTATTTAATTGAAGAATATAATAAAATAAGCAATTCTAATTATACCAAAAAAGATGATTTAAAGCTTTTATTTGGGGTAGTTTATCCTGATGATCTTAATAAGATAAAAGTAACATACATATAGTAAGGGAGGTTTTGTGTTTTTATTGCAAGAGTTTAGCGGCAATAGTAGCTTTTTCCGAAGTTTGTTAGTTTTTGTGCCTGTTATTGCTATATTTTGGTTTTTAGTGATATCCCCTCAGCGTAAGGAAGAAAAGAATAAAAAAGAGATGATAAAAAATCTAAAAAAAGGCGATAAAGTGTTAACAGTAGGTGGAATTCTAGGAGTTGTAAAAAAATTAGGCGACACGGATGTTGTTTTGGAGCTAAATTCAAATACTGAAGCAGTTTTTGTAAAAAACTCTATTGAAAAAGTTTTGTCTGAAAAAAAATAAAATTAAAAAGGTATTACAATTTAAGATAATATTAGAGCTGGTAGCTAATAATGGTATTTATTAAAAATTTTAAGGATTTGTATGATGAAAAAAGGATCTAAGCTTATATTGATATTGTTGGTGACGGTTTTTGCTTGTCTTTTAATATTTCCGACTTTAAAGTGGTATTTTTTAATGGACATTGAAGATAAGAAAATAAGCTCTTATTCACAAGAGGCTTTAAGAGATTATTCAAAAGAAAAAGCTTTGAATGATCTTAGTAAGCTTAAGGAATTGTATAATAAAGGCCCCAATAGCAGTATTCCAACTAGTCTGTCTTATTTGATTCCAATAGCAAAAAACAATTATAGGTCTTCAATGAAAACCCCACCTAGTTCTTTTACTGCTAAATCTTTGCGTGAGGGATTTTTAACCGATTCGGACATGGGAGAAGTAAGTTTAGAAATTTACAGACATTATGAAAACATAAAGAAAAGTAAAAATAGAATAATACATTTAGGGCTTGATCTTTCTGGGGGGATGAGTGCCACTATTTCTCTTGATTATTCAAATGTTGAAAAAAAATTGGGACGTTCTTTGAGTTTTGCTGAGAAAGAAGACGCTATTTATCGTACAATGCAAATTCTTAAAGAGAGGGTAGATAAATTCGGGCTTACAGAGCCTAAAATTGCAAGAGAGGCTGGGGGAAATAAAATTTTCTTAGATATTCCTGGAGAAAGAGATGAGAGCAGGATAAATACTCTTTTAAGTGGGAAAGGCAATTTGACTTTTTATGTGGTTGATGACGAGCTTACATCTCTTTTGCATAGGAAAATATTAGAAGCTGGTTCTCTTTTTTCTATTTCTGAGATTCAGAAAAATATGAATCTTCCAGACAATAAGCAAATTTTTCCTTGGTATGTTAAAGATTCTTATGGGGTGGATGATGAGTCTTCAGTGCGTTATTATGTAGTTGATATAAGTCTTGAAAATTCATTTGATGGTGCCCACATTAAAGATGCTGGAGTTTCTAATGATCCTAGAACAGGTCGCGATATTGTTGCTTTTAATCTTGATGTTGATGGAAGTGAAAAATTTTTTAAATTCACTCAAAAGAATGTTGGAAAATCTTTGGCTGTTGTTATGGAAGGTAAAATTAAGTCTGTGGCAGGAATTGGATATGCTATTACTGGTGGGAATGTTTCGATTCAGGGTGATTCTTTTGATAAAAAAGAGGCTTTAGATCTTGCCCTAGTGTTTAAAACCGCAGCTTTTCCAGTTGGTATTAAAATAGATGATTTAAGGATAATAGGGCCCACTCTTGGTGTTAAGACTATTGATCTTGGTATTAAAGCTTCTGTGCTCGCTCTTTGTTTAGTTTTTTTGTTTATGTGTGTTTACTATGGATTGAGTGGCTTTGTAGCCGGATTTTCACTTGTCATTTATAATGTATTTTTGATTTTAGCAATATTGTCGGCTTTTAATTTTACTTTAACTTTAACAAGTATTGCAGGTCTTGTTTTGACAATGGGTATGGCTGTCGACATAAATATAGTTATTTATGAGAGAATTAAAGAAGAAATTAGAGAAGGTAGAAAATTTGAAAATGCTTTTGAGGATGGTTTTAGAAAGGCCTTTTTATCCATTATGGATGCAAATATAACAACATTTATTGCAGTGCTTTTTTTAACTCTTCTTGGAACAGGAGTTATTCAAGGCTTTGCTTGGTCTCTTTCTGTTGGCATTGTGGCATCCCTTTTTAGCAGCTTAATTTTTTCAAGATTTATTTTGGAATTTATTATATCTGTTAGAAAAAGCAAATTTATAAGTATATCTTGGAGTTCAAAATATGCAAAGAGTAATTAATTTTTCAAAATATGGAAGCAATGTTTTAATTGTTAGTGTTGTTTTGACATTGGTTGGACTTATTTATACTTTTTTTTATCATGGTGGATACAATTGGGGAATAGATTTTTCTTCTGGAGTTAATATTAATCTTTCAATAGAAAAATCAGGTATTAAAGAAAATGAAATCAAAAGCATATTCTCTCCTATTTATAAGACTTTAGATGTTAATAGTATTGTTTCGCCTGATGAGAATAAAAGTGAGTTCTCTATTACGGTAAAGTCAGATGTCATTGATTATGCTTTTAAAACAGAAGTTCAAAAAACAATAATGGATGAACTTAAAAAAGCATTTGATGCTAATGTTGAAGTTTTGGATTCTTATTTTATTGATTCAAGTTTTTCTTCTACTTTGAGAATTAAGTCAATATTCCTAGTGTTAGGAACGTTTACTCTAATTTTGATTTACATAACTTTAAGATTTAAATTAAGTTATGCTATTGCTTCTATACTTTCAACATTTCATGATATATTTTTTATAGCTGCTTTTTTAGGAGTATTTAGGATAGAGATCAATAGTTCTATTATTGTCGCAATATTAACCATTATTGGATATTCTTTAAACGATACAATAATTATTTTTGATAGGATTAGAGATAATGTTAAGCGATTAACCGATAACGCATTTTTAAATGTGTTAAATATCAGTATTAATCAAACTTTATCAAGAACTATTTTAACATCGTTTACAACGTTTGTTGCGGTATTTTCTATCTATGTGTTTACTGAAGGGTCTATAAAAGATTTTTCTTTGGTGTTTATGGTAGGAGTAATTGTTGGAACTTATTCTTCTATTTTCATAGCGTCTCCGATACTTTTAAATCTGTACAAAAAGATAAAGTAGGTCTTTGAATAAGATGATATTACGGCATGAAGTTTTTTGATTTTGGTTCGTTAGGATTTTATAGATTTTTTGATTTTCAAAAATATCTTAATTTTAGTATTTTTAGATATAGTTTAATCAATTATTATTCTTATCGAGAACAGTCTAGCCTTATTAACGATGCTAATTTGCTTAAAGACAAGCTTGTTTTTTTAGATAAGATTTATAGGGATTTTAATCCCAATGTTGGTCAATCTTGGGATGCTAATAAAGCTATTTTTTTAGATACTTTGCTTATTATTAAAAATTTGATAAGAAAATATCATCCTGATTCAGAATTTTTAGATATCCAAGAAGACGAATTATTGAAAGATGTTGCTCATTTTAATAAGTTTTTAGATAAGCTTAAATATTTAAATTTTAGGGTAGATCTTAAGCAAAAAATTGAAAATTTTGAAAAAAAGAGTAAAACTCCGTTTTCTTGTATAAGAATTGCTACATTTTTTATTCAGGAAGAATTTTTAGATCGACTTAATAATTCATTAGATTTTTTTTCCAATGAGGCTAATAGTAATAATTTAGATGTAATTAATAAAGAAATTAATGATTATTATGACAAAGTAGAGCAAATTAAAAAAAGTAAAAATATTAAAGAGACCCATAAGAAATTTATTATAGATCATACAAAAGAGAGAATTGATAAAATCATGAAAGATCATAGTCTGGATCTTTCCAAGTTGCTCATAAAAATTGCTTTGCTTGAGATTACAATCCAATGTTTTGATAGTTATTATTTAAATTTATTAGAAACTTTACAAATTCTTTTATCTATTAATAATATAATTGAAATCGGTTTAAGTGAATTACCAGATGCTATTTTTAATGAGTGGAATGAACTTATTTATTTACGAAGAAAAGAGTTTCAAAAATTTGTTTTAATCTCTGATTATGTTTTTCAAAAAAGGATTGTATCTACTATCAATTCTGGAAATTGGAAGTTTGCCTTTTTCACACTTGCTCCTAGACAAGGAGATGTTTTTCAATTTTCAGTGGATATTGCTAAGAATTTTGATAATATTGAGGATGGAATCAAGGAATATGAGTCCAAGATAAATAAATTTAATGAATACAGGTCAGGTTGGGAGGCAAATTTAAAAAGCTTTGATCATTTGTTTGCAGAAACGCTTTAACTATATATTTCTTTTAATCTTTCGTAAATAGTTTTTACTTCATTATTTATTATTTTGGGAATTTTTACCATTAGAGTAACTTTAAGATCTCCTTTTGAACCACTTCCAATTATGGGCATTCCTAATCCTTTTAAGCTAAGAATTTCTCCATTTTTTGCATCTACAGGAATTTTAAGCTTTATTTTTTTTCCTTCAATTGTTTCAAATAGTTTTTCGCAACCTAGAGCTATTTCCCACGGATAAACTTCTATTATTGTTTCTAAGTTTTTTCCATTCAGCTTGAAGTTTTTATAGCTTGATATGGTAAATTTGACTATTAAGCTTCCTTTTCCTCCAGAGATTGGATTTAAGGGGCCTTTGTTGTTTATTTTTATTTTGGTTGTTTCTAATGTTCCTTTTGGGATTATTATTTCTATTTTTTGGTTGTTTATAAGTATTATTTTTTTACCCCCCATATAAGCATCATAAAGTGAAATATTTATAGTTATTTCTTTGTCTGTAGTTTTTCTTGAAGATCCACCAAAAATTTTGGAAAAAAAATCCAAATCTTCAAAATTGCTAAATCCTGTGGTTTTAAATTCTCTTTCAAAATGGTCGCTGTTGTCATTAAAATTGGTAGTACCTAAGGTGTCGTAAGTTCTTTTTTTATCAGGAGAAGATAAAATTTCATAAGCTTCATTTATTTCTTTAAACTTTTCTTCAGCTATTTTGTTTCCCTTGTTTTTGTCTGGGTGATATTTAATTGCCAATTTTTTATAGGCTTTTTTAATTTCTTCATTACTAGCATTTTTTTGTATTCCAAGTATATTATAATAGTCTTTGGTCATTAAGAAATCTCCTTTAAATCCCCTGTATTTATTATAGCTTTTAAAGATATTTTTAATATTTGTACTTTATATATGTTATAATTAAACTTAAATTTTTAAAAGACCAATTATGAGAGTAGATCTTTTATCTCTTAGCGAGTTAAGTCTTTATATTAATATGTCATTTTGTTGTAAAGATTTAAACATTTTTAATAGAATTTTAGGGGAATTAAAGAATCATTTAATCTTGTTAGGTCATCCAATGGTAAAAACACTTTACATTAAGCACTTAGATTTTTATTTATGTAGGCAAGATAATTTAAAATTTATTTTAAATTCTTTGTCCAAGTGTATTAATTTAGATTTATTGGAAGAATTTACTTTAGAAATTATTCCGTATTATGTTGATTTTGAAAAATTTAAACTTTTAGATGAATTTTGTATTACTCGAATTAATCTTAATCTTCAAAGTTTTTCTTTAAAATTTAGAAAGATTATGGGAATGCCTGAAATTTCTTATAAAAAAATAAATACTCTAATTAATAATATTAGAAAGTTTCCTTTTGATTTAAATATTGATATGACTATTAATATTCCTTCGCAAAAAAAATACCATCTCAAATGTGATTTGAAAGAGTTGCTATTATATGCTCCCGAGCATGTTTGTTTTAGTGAGTTCATATATGAAGATGTGCGACTTATTTTGAGAGATTTTGATTGTTCTGTTCATAATGACGGCATTGATTCTGAAAATCTGTGGTTTTGTGCCTTAGAGTGTTTAGAATCTAATGGATATATTAATTATGAAATTTCTAATTTTGCATTTAAGGGGCATGAGAGTAAGCATAATAAGCTAAATTGGGAGTTAAAACCATATTTAGGATTGGGATTATATGCTGTAAGCTTGCTTTTTTGCAATGACAAGGACAATAATGTAAGAGCTTTGATTAGAAAAGCTAGTAGTTCTTTTGAAGCAAACAATCATTTAGCAACTTTTGAATTACTAGAAGATTTAGAGTTTTTTGTTTATCATTTTATTCAAGGACTTGGAACCGCTAAAGGTGTCAACTTGCGGTTTCTTAGGAGCAAGTTTGAGTATGATGAAAAACAATTTTTTCAATTTATTAATTATTGCTCAACTTTAAGCAGAAAGCTTGTTTTTGATAATAATATTATGCTATTAAAAGGGAACGAAAGGTTTAAGTTAGATTTTTATTTAGTAAAAATTATAAACTATTTTAATGATAATTTTTTTAAAGTGAAGCTTAAGCATCCTTGATTTGTTTGTTTTGGTAATAAACTATTTTTGTGTTTTTGTGATTGAATATTCCAATTTCAAGTATGCCCGGAAATAGCTTGAAGTATTTTTCTGTTCCTTCAGGATTTTCTACGTGCATTTTTACATCTAAAATATAATTATTGTTGTCAGTTATGATGGGACCTTTTTTTTCGCTACAAATTCTTAAGGTTGCGTTTAAATTCATTTCTTCAAGTCTAGTCATGATAAATCCGACAGCACTTTGGGCAATTTCCATGGGAATAGGCATTTTTGTTCCCAATTTTTTCACAATTTTTGTTTCATCTGCTATTATTAGTAATGTTTCTGAATTGTAAGCTACTACTTTCTCCATCAAGTGTGCGCCCCCCATTCCTTTTATTAGGCTTTTTTTTTCTAAAAGGATTTCATCAGCTCCATCAATTGCAATGTCTAGACTTCTGTTAAGTTTTGAAAAATTTGATTCATAAGGAATTTGCTCTTTTGAGAGTAAGTATTTTGTATCGCTACTTGTTGTGTAGAATTTTAAATTTTTTAAGTTGCCCGATTTTAGTTTTTCACTTAAATATTTTATTGCATAATAAACAGTTGTGCCTGTTCCGATTCCAAGATTCATATTGTTTTTGATATAGTGATCAATTGCGTATTTTGCTACTAATTTTTTTTGACTTTCCATAAAGTTTGTTCCTTGCTTTAGTGAACTTAAAGCTCAATTTATTTTAAAGTATATCATTATTTAATTAAGGTTGAAATCTTGACTAGATTTTATGCTAATTTATAATTATTAGTATTAGTAAATAAAATAATATTCTAGGAGATTTTATGTATAAATTAGTTTTAGTGCGGCATGGAGAGAGTGAGTGGAACAGAGAAAATCTTTTTACTGGCTGGACAGATGTTAAACTTTCTGATAAAGGCGTTGATGAGGCTTTGGAGGCAGGTTTGCTACTCAAGCAGGAAGGTTATTCTTTTGATATTGCTTTTAGCTCTTTATTGTCAAGGGCTAATGATACTTTAAATATTATTTTGCGAGAATTAGGTCAATCTTATATTAGTATTAAAAAAACTTGGAGATTGAATGAAAGGCATTATGGAGCTTTACAAGGTTTAAATAAGTCAGAAACAGCTGCAAAATACGGAGAAGATAAAGTTTTAATTTGGAGGCGTAGTTACGATGTGCCCCCAATGCCTTTAAAAGAGTCTGATAATCGTCATCCAATAAGAGATACAAGGTATAAGTATATTCCTAAAAGGGAACTTCCTTCAACAGAATGTCTTAAAGATACTGTTGCAAGAGTAATTCCGTATTGGACTGATGAGATTGCAAAAGAAATTCTTGAAGACAAAAAAGTTATTGTTGCTGCTCATGGAAATTCTTTAAGGGCTCTTGTTAAATATCTTGATAATTTAAGTGAAGAAGATGTTTTAAAGCTTAACATTCCGACGGGTATTCCTTTAGTTTACGAATTAGATAAAGATTTAAATCCTGTTAAGCATTACTATTTAGGTGATGAGAGTAAGATTAAAAAGGCAATGGAATCTGTTGCTAGTCAAGGAAAGTTAAAATAATATTCTATTTATTTGGGTTAAAATTGTTAATAAGTCATATATATATGACTTATTTTTTTATTATTATTTAAGGTTTAAATATATTTGCTTACAATCTCTTTAAAACGATCAATACCGATTATTTTGATAAATCCGGCTAATTTGGGGCCTTTTTCTTTGTCGATTAAAATTTTATAAATTTGTTTAAAAAACAAAGCGGGCTCTATATTATTTTCTCTTGAAATTTTATATATTTCGTTTTGGATGTCTTGTTCTGTAGTAATTTCAAAATTTTTCTTTAAAAAATCCATAAGTTCATTCACTGCTTTTTTGCTATCTTCTTTTAGTATTTCTATATTATCGAATTTAGATCTTAATGAAAATTTGAAATCTTCAGGTGCAAAATCTCTTATCCAATTAATTGCACATTTGATTTTATTTATCAGTTTTTCTTTTTGATCATCTTGAACGTTTTTTAGGTAGTTTAGAATTTTGCTTATATTATTTTCAAATATTTGACAAATTACGCTTAAATGTCTAAATCCGATTTGATAAGGAATTGTTTTGCTTGGTTTGTATGGTTGAGATAGTTCATAAATTCTTTTAAAGGCTCTTTTTTTTTCTTCTTTTATATCCTCTACTCCATAATAGATTCTTTCAAACTTGTCATAATCTTCATATATTTTAATTACGTCAAGATCAAATGATATTGAAAATTCAGTATTTGGCTTTGTAGCGGCAAATAAAAATCTTGTAACCTCAGGAGTATAGATTTCAAGGACATCTTTAAGTGATATGACATTTCCTGATGAGGAGGATATTTTTCCACCACGTCCTTTTATTGAAATAAAGTCATATTGAAATGTTACAGGGGGACTACCTTTAAAAATTTTTACAATATTTTTAGATGTATCAAAACTGCCGCCACTGCTGTGGTGATCTTTTCCTGCAGGCTCAAAATCAACTTTTTCATATTTCCATCTCATGGGCCAATCTATTCTCCAGGGGAGCTTAATGGCCCATGTAGTTCTTATGTCCAGAGATTCTAGGTTTCCACATTCACATGAGTATTCAACAGAATAATGGTTATCGTAATTATTTACAGTTGTTGTGTCTTTATTACATTTTGTACAAAATATACTGATTGGGTACCAGCTTTCTTCAAGCTTTGAAGTTCTATATTCGTTTAAAGCCTCAGAGAGTTCTTTTTTATGATTAAGTGCAAATTTTATTTGGCTTGCATAGACATTTTTAGTATATTGTTTGCTTTGGTCAATGAATTCAGGGTTAATTCCTACTATAGGCAGATATTTTTCAAATTCAATTTCATTGGCTCTTGCGTAGCTTGTCTTGTGGCTTCTTGTGTCAGGAACCCTTGTTATTGCTTGTCTTAAATAAGTTGCAAGAAGTTCTTGTTCTGGCATATTTTTGGGAACTTTTCGAAACACATCATAATTATCCCAAGAGTAAATAAATCTTACTTTTGATCCAGAGTCTTTTAAAGCTCTTGCTACAAGGTCTACCGAGATAACTTCTCTGAAATTACCAATGTGTACAGTCCCAGATGGAGTAATTCCTGATGCAACTGTGTACAAGTCTTTTGGACCTTTTTCTTTTTTTATTTTTTCTGCGTAAAAATCTGCCCAGTGTGCTGTCTTCACGTTTTATCCCCAGCCCAAATTTTAGCATTTTATTTTTCAATTTTCAAGAATTTGCAAAATTATAGTTAAATATTAATTTATAAGTCTTTTTATTAATTTATCTTCTTTGTTCCAATTTTTTTTTAGTTTTACCTGAAGAAATAGATTGCATTTTGTTTCGAAAATTTTTGAGATTGTTTTTCTTGATCTTTCACCAATTGATTTTATTTCTTTTCCATTTTTCCCCACGATTATTCCTTTTTGACTTTCATTAGCTACAAAAATATTTGCTCTGATAAAAAGGCTTTCTTTTTTATTTTCCAAGGTGTCAATATCTACATACAAAGAATAGGGAAGTTCTTCTTTTAGGTTTTCGATTGCTTTTTCTCTTATTATTTCACTAATCCTAAAATTTATTTCTTGGTCTGTATAGTATTCTTGTGGATAATAAAGTGGACCTTCTGAAAAATTTTCATAAATTTTATTTTTTAATTCTTCTGTATTAATGTTTTTTTCAGCAGATATTTTAATTATATTTGTATCTTCTATTCCCTGGTTTTTTAGAAATTGTGTTATTTCTTCTATTTTTGTATTTTTAAGATCAACCTTATTAAGTAGTACTAAAAATTTAATTTTAGAATTTTTAATTATTTCTAACATTTTATTTTCTTCCTCTCCAGGCTTGTCTTGAATGTCAATTATGTATAGAATAAGTTCAACTTCTCCGATTGAAGAGTGTATGTTTTTCATCATTGCAATATTAAACTTTTTTTTGCTTAGATGAAATCCCGGTGTGTCTATGAAAATAATTTGTCCTCTGTCATCTGTAAAGATTCCTTTTATTTTATTTCTAGTTGTTTGTGGAATAGGTGATATGATTGATATTTTATGTCCACATATTGAATTTAAAAGGGTAGATTTTCCAGTTGATGGTCTACCAAGTATTGCTGCAAATCCCGATTTCATATTTTAGCGTTCCTTAAATATGTAATATTAATACAGTTTTTATTATAATTAATTTATGTTATTTTAGATACTTTATTTTTAAGTAAAATTTGAGGAATTTTCGTTTGGCAAAAGTAAATTTTGAAGTTTTTTGTGAGCAATGTGGTGAAAAAGTTGGACTTAATAGGTCTGTTTGTCCTAATTGTGCTGCTAAGCTTGGTGATATTGAATGTCCAAATTGTCGGCATGTAGGCCCAGTTTCTGCTTTTGGAGAGGGTTGTCCTAATTGTCACTACAGTCCTTTTGAAGAGCTTAAAGAAAAACCCTTCAAAAGAAAAGAAAGAGTAAAAATGATGGGTGATGGAATAGTTTCTAAAGTCTTTGTAAGGCTTTTTAATTTTGGGATTAATGTAAATATTTTGCTTTATTTATTTTCTAGTTTTTTATTTGTTATACTTTTCCTTTATATTGTTTACGGCTAAAGGCATTGTATGGGCATTACAGTTTTTTATTTATTTTCTATTTTTACATCTTTTGTTATGGGTTCTAGTATGGAGTCTGTTAAGGATAATGTTAGCAAAAGTACTATTTTTTATTATGATATCGAAGAAGTTGAATTTCCTTATGCTCAGAAACAGACTTTACAATTTATCGCTAAAACTCATTTAAAATATGCTGTTTTTAATTTTGATAAAAATAAAATGTTTTCGTATACTTTTGTTTTTGATAAAAAATTAATATCTCAGTATTCAATTTTTCTTGAAGTAAAGAAAAAGTTTGGCGAGGCTACATTGGCAACACCTTTAAATTATTTTTGGGATCTTGGTGAGTGTATTATTGTTTTAAATAAAAATATTTTAAGAATGACTTTAAAGTCTTATATTGCAAATTATAATAAATGATTTTCAATAGGGTTGATAATTGAAAAAGATTTTAAAACTTTTTTTATGTTTGGTTGCACCTATATCTTTCTTGTCTTTTACTGATCATTTTTATGATAAAGAAGTTGTTATAAATAAAGTTAAATTTTTTGTAAAAATAGCTTCCAATGAATTTGATAGAGCAAAAGGTTATATGGGTACTAAAAAAGTTGAATATGGAAATGGAATGCTTTTTGTTTTTAAAAACGAGCAAAATTTATCTTTTTGGATGGAAAATACACCTTTGGCGCTTGAAATAGCTTATATTGATTCAAAGGGAGTTATTAAAGAGCTTTATGATTTAGAGCCATATTCTAAAGCAAATGTTAATTCTATTTATAAGTCAAAATATGCTCTTGAGCTTCCAAGAGGCTCATTTTCTAAATTTAAAATAAAAATAGGTGATAAGGTGCATTTTTGCTTTGATATTAATTCTTTATCAGTAGAATAATTTTAAATTATTGGGCTTTGATTTCTTGGAGTTCTTCTTCGATTTGATCTTCTTTAAGTTCATTTTTATTAGATTCTTTTATTAGATTTGGTATTTCTTGATTTAAAGCGGGCTGTTCATTTAAAGCTTTATTTTCAATGCTATTTGTTTCAGCATGATTAACGTTTTCATTGTTAGTAGTTATTATTTTTTTAAAAATAGTTATTGTTGAGGCGATTTCGTCAATTGCATCAAGCAAAAATGTTTCGTTTGCAAATTCTTCTGCTTTTACAATATATACTAAAGAGTTAATCCCTCTTTCTGCATTATGAATAATCTCCCAGGATCCTAGCACTCTGTTATTATAGCTGTCGCTCATTAGGGATTCAGATATTTCTTTAATTTTTTGTGAGTTTACGTCAAATGCTTTGACAATGCCAAATATTTCTCTTATTTTTGAATTTTTATATGAGTTTAGTCTGGATCTAATGATCACGTCTTCTCTCTCGTTATTGTTTATGTCTTTAAACACTATAAAGTCATTTTCTGGATCTATTTTATATTCAATTTTATTTTTATCTAAAAATTTTTTAATTCTCCTGTCATATTGTATGTTCTTATTGTTACAAGAAATGAGTGTAAAAATGATAATAATTATGCTATAGAATAATGCACTCATATACATTATTCTTGGAATTAACATTGTATTATTTGACATATGATTATTATAATTTAATTGTGAGGATTTTAAAAGTAATTTATGCGTCTTCAAAGTAGCGACTATTCATATACTGTTGTTCAATCTAAAAATAATTATTCACAAAAATCTTCTTTTGGAATTTCTTTTGTAATATTAAGCAGAGGAACAAAAATTTTTAGAGAGGATTTGTTTGAATTTCTATCAAATTTTGAATTTATAAGAGAGATAATTTCAATTGAAAAACAGAGTAATAGAAGTTCTTTACAGTTTATCTCAGAAAGTTATGGTAAATTAAAATTTATTTTACTGTCCGATGATTTGAATTCTGGGGAAAAGGTTAATTTGGCAATGAAAGAATCCAGTTGTGATTTTGTTTTTGTTTTGCAAAGTGATATGTACTTATTAAATCCTTTTTGGATTCCAAATATATTTGATGAAATAGTTAAAAAAAATGTCCTTCTTGTTGGAGGTGAATTTTTCGATAAAGAAGAGGAAATGATTCCCTCAATCTTTCTTCCCAGTATAGATAAACAGCAAAAGTTTAAGGTAATTTTAGTAAATTCTGAGAAAGACTATGAAAAAACTTTGATTACCATGGATTATTGTGGACTTTATTCTAAGGAGAAGTTTTTGCAGCTTGGAGGTTTTGACAGAAGAATTCAAAATGAATATTTTCAAAGAATAGATTTTGGACTAAGAGCTGTTTATTTTGGTGAGCATATTTATATTTATAGAAAACTAAGAATTCAATATACTGCATTAAATTCGCCAGAGAATTTAACTAAAAATAAAAGTTTTTTGATTTTTTTGCTTAAGAATTATGTCCCAATTTTTGTTGGAAATGGTGTTATTTTTTCTTTTTTGAGGTTTTGTAAGATTTGTCTAAAATATAAAATTAATCCTTTTCTTTTCCAAAAAGAGTTTAAAGAAATAAAAGATGAGATTACTAGGAATAGCTTAAGATTCAAGGGAGATTTAAAGAGTGCCATTGAGCTTTGGGAAAACGATATTATTGATTGATTTGTTATTGCTGTCATATTTAAATTTATATTCCAAGCCCCTTGATTACTTAAATGTTCTTGATTTTTTTGATGTTAATGTTTTTAAATTTGATTTTAACATTGAAAGTGATGTTTTTACAATTGAAAATGAGAAGGGGTATTTAAAGTTTAGAGTGGGCTTTGAATATGCACTTACATCTTCTGGTTATTATATGTTTATAGATCCTATTATTGATATTAGTGGAGAAATTTTAATAAGCAAAAAAGTATTAAAACAAATTGAAAATTATTTTGGATCTCTTAAAGATTATAATAAACCAAGAATTACTTCGATAATCATTGATCCTGGACATGGTGGACATGATTCTGGTGCTGTTGTAACCTTAAAAATAAATGGTTATGATGTTGTGCTTCAAGAAAAAGATTTTGCATTAACCTATTCTATTTATTTATCTAAAATTTTAAGTAATTATTTTGTAAATAAAAATATTTTGTTAACTCGTATAGATGATGTGTTTTTGACTTTAAAAGAGCGATCGGAATTTGCGAATGCAATAAAGCCAAATTTTCCAAATAATGTTATATTTTTATCCATACATGCTAATGATGCTCCAAATAATGAAGCTAGAGGGATTGAATTTTGGTATCTTCCCAAGGATTCAAAAAGAGAAGTTATTAAAGATTTTAAGGGATATGATATTAAAGGGAATAGATACTTAAGTGAGCTTAATGATATACTGGATATTAAATATAAATATGAATCTAAAAGATTGGCTGAGATTTTATATAAAGTATTTAAAAATGAGTTAAGCGAAACTAATATTAGGCCAATTAGAGAAGAGCAGTGGTTTGTAATAAAAAATAGTAGTATGCCTGCTGTATTGATTGAAATGGGGTTTTTATCCAATATTTTAGATGCCAAATTAATTTTGGATTATAATTATATGAGCAAGTTTAATGTCTTAATACTTAAATCTTTAGTGGAATTTATAAATTTTTATGAAAAATAATATTTCGGATGTATTTTTTAAATATAATTTAGTGGTTTATAAATTTTTAAATTTGAAAAAAGAGCATACGGTTAGAATCCTTTTGGGGATCTTATTAGCAAGTTTTTTGTTTTCTATTTGTATGATTTTTTTAAATTATGATAATCTTTTTTCAAAAAGGGTTTTTTATTTTCATTCTAGCAAGGGGTTTGTTGCTAATTTAAGGTATTTAAGAGATGGAAAAATTTTGAAGGATAATTTAGATCTTTTAGTAAAAGATTTTCTCTTAGGAAGTAATGAAGGATTTTCTTTTGGTTTTTCATTAAGTGATACAAGATTTTTATATTCTTTTTTAAATAATGGAGTTTATTACATAAATCTTTCAAGAGAGTTTTATGATTCTTTTAATAATGATGATTATCATGAATCTTATGGGTCTTTTGATGTTAAGGTTAATCTGTTTGCTGTGTCTTTAATAAAAACAATACGCTTTAACTATCCTGGTAAGGCAGAAAAGCTTGTTATTCTTGTTGAAGGGTGTATGCTGAGGGAGCAAAGTTGATAAATTTTATTTTACTAATAATAACAATTAAAAAAAGAAAATTTTATAAAGGATTATTATATAAGGAGTTAGTTTCCATGAAGAGGAAAGTGAAAAGTATTTTATTTTTTATATTATCCACTGCTCTTTTTGCTCAAGAGGCTGATGGATTGACAGAGGGTTCTAAAAGGGCAGAGCCTGGAGAATTGGTTTTGGATTTTGCTGAGCTTGCAAGAGATCCAAGTTCAACTAAACTTGATCTTACAAATTATGTTGACTATGTATATTCAGGGGCTACTGGCGTTGTTAAGCCAGAAGATATGGTTGTAGATCTTGGGATAAATAATTGGAGTGTTTTGCTTACTCCTTCTGCAAGATTGCAGGCCTATGTTAAAAATTCAGTTGTTGCTCCTGCTGTTGTTAAGAGCGAGTCAAAAAGATACGCAGGTGATACTATTTTAGGAGTAAGAGTTTTGTTTCCAAGCTATTCTCAATCATCTGCTATGATTATGCCACCATTTAAAATTCCTTTTTATTCAGGGGAAAGTGGGAATCAATTTTTAGGCAAGGGTCTTATTGACAACATTAAAACCATGAAGGAGATTAAAGTATCAGTTTATAGTTTAGGGTATGAAATAGATCTTGAAGTTTTGTTTGAGGATATGAATGGGATGGAATATGCTTACTCTTTGGGAACTTTAAAGTTTAAAGGTTGGGCTGATTTAATTTGGTCAAATCCTAATTATATTCCTAATATATCATCTAGAATAATTAAAGACGATGTTCCAAATTATCCTCTTGCTTCAAGTAAGATGAGGTTTAAGGCTTTTAGAGTTTCAAAATCACATAGTTCAAAAGAGCAAAATTTTATTTTTTATGTGAAAGATTTAAGAGTTCTTTATGATAAATTGAGTGTCTCAATAGATTCTGATATTGATAGCGAGTCTGTATTTAAAGTTTATGAAACTAGTGGGACAGAATCTCTTCGTAAATTAAAGGCGCATGAAACTTTTAAAAGAGTTTTAAAGCTTAGAGAGCAAATTTCTATGCCTAAAGATTCTTTCCAAAATTTTATAGAAAGGGTTGAGAGTGAAAAACCTGAAAAATCATCTCAAAAAAAGTAGTAGGGTTAAATTAATATGTAAAGCTAGCCTAAAAGGTTAGTTTTGCATATGTTAGATATCAATAGGAAATGGTATGGAAATATTAGATTTAGAAAATGAAGAACTTTTAGGAGTTTTTTTTGAAGAGGCTCAAAATCTTGTAGATATTCTTGAAGAGAATATTATGTCATTAGAGGATGATCCTAGTAATTCTGATACTATTGATGAAATATTCAGAGCAGCTCACACCTTAAAAGGAAGTTCTGCTTCTCTTGATATGATGGAGTTATCTGATTTTACCCATATTGTTGAAGATGTTTTTGATGCTATTAGAGATAATAAGATAAATATAAACAATGATCTTGTTGATCTGCTTTTAAATTCACTTGATATCATTAAGGAAATGCTTGCGCTTCGTCTTAATGGAAAGGTTTATTTAAATGATATAAGTGATCTTAAAAGCAAATTAAAGCAATTTTTAATAATTGATGATCGAACTTGTATTAAGAGATTTGACGATGAAAATTCAACTATAGACAATTTTTCTCTTTCAAAATTAGATCTTGAAGAGATAGGAGAGGGTTTAGGAATTGGTCAAAAGGTTTTAAGGATCAGCGTTATTTTTGATGCAAATAGTTCTTCTGCGGTTGAAAATTCTGGATTAAAAATATTCCATGTTTTAAAAAAAATAGGGTCTGTTTTGCATACAGTTCCTAAATATGAGCAAATAATTGAAAGTAAATTTTTAACAAGAGTAGATTATTATCTGATATCTTCAGATATAGAGGGCGTGAAAAAAAATTTAGACTCTTTAAGTTTAATTTCAAGCTATTTGGTTGATGAATTTAATGTAAAAGAAGAATTAAAAAAGTTTATAGATGGAAAGTCTGAAGATCTTGATTTAAATTTTGATCCTGTTTTAAATGATAGTTTTGATTTTTCAGAGAATGAAATTTCGGAGTTGTTGCTTGAAGTTGAGAATCAGAAGTTATTTAAAGTTAGATTGGATTTTGTAGAAGACAACCCTATGGCTACGATTAGTGGACTTCAAATGCTTCAAGCATTAAAAAGTCTTGGAAAAATTTTCAAGTCTCTCCCAGATTCTAGTGAACTATTAGCAAATAAGTTTTTTGATTTTGTTATATATTACTTAATATCGAATGTTAGTGAAGACACTATTGCTAAAAAGATTAATTTACCAGATGTTGTTAGCCATTTTGAAATTAAAAGTATTGCTTTAGAATCTTTTAAGAATATAAGTTTAAAAGAAAATAATGAAGTATCTCTTAAGGGAGATAAAAGTATTAAAAAAAATAATCCAATTAGTGTTAATTTAATTAGGATAGATAGTAAAAAAATAGATTATATATTAAATCTTGTAAGTGAGGCTGTAATAAGTAAATCATCTTATAATCAAATAAATTCAGAAATGATTACATTATTTTATAATTTTAATTATTTTTATGATTATCAAGAAAGTTTTCAGAGAAATTTTTTAATTGATTTGAAGATTATTTTTAAAGATGCGGGCCTCACATTAGATGATGAAGTTGAATCGCATATTAAGTCTTTGATGAGTTCAAAAATGGAAAAGTCTCTTAATGATATATCTGAGTTGAGAAATTCTTTTTTCAGGCTTCTTCAGAATTTTAAAATGACTTCTGGACGGCTGTCAAGAATAATTACAGATTTACATGAGAGTGTTTTAAAGACTAGAATGTTGCCAATATCTAATATATTCTCAAGGTTTACAAGAGTTGTTAGAGATCTTTCAAAGAAATTGAATAAGATTGTGAATCTTAAAATGGAAGGAGAGGAAACAGAACTGGATAAGTCTGTTATAGATGACCTTGTAGATCCTTTGATGCATTGTGTTAGAAATTCAATGGATCATGGATTTGAAACAGCTCAAGAGAGAATTAAAAGAGGTAAGGGCAAAGCAGGAACTATAATTTTACGTGCTAAGAATGAGGGTAATGTAATATCAATTGAGATTGAAGATGATGGGATTGGTATAGATCCAAAGATTATTAAGCGCAAATTAATTGAAAAGGGAATAATAAAGGAAGATTCAATTTATTCCGATTCTGAGCTTATTAACTTAATTTTTGCTCCCGGATTTTCAACAGCAGCCCAGGTGACAGATCTTTCAGGTAGAGGGGTAGGGCTTGATGTAGTTAAAAAAAGTATTGAAAAGCTTAATGGGACTATTTTAGTAGAATCAGAGATTGGACTTGGAACAACTTTTAAAATTAAGCTACCATTGACATTAGTGATTGTACAAGGTCTTTTGGTAAAGTCAGGGCCTGAGACCTATGTTATTCCTTTGAATAATGTTCTTGAAACTCATAGAATAACTGAACATGATATAAAATTGCTTGAAAATTATCATGAAGTTTATAATCTAAGAGAAGAAATTATTTCTGTTCTTAGGCTGGATAAACTTTTTAAGATAGTAAGAGATGATTCATTAATAGAGAAATTTTTAATAATTGTTAATACTAATAATATAAAGACCGCAATTGTTGTTGATTCTATTCTTGGGGAGGAGGATTTTGTGGTAAAGCCTATTAAGGATAAATTTTCATCAAGTGCAGGTATAGTTGGAGCAACGACGCTTGGTAGTGGTAAGGTCGTATTAATAATTGATGTCTTTAAACTTTTTGATTTAAAAAAGGATATGAAGGAGTGAATCTCTTGTGCAGATAAAAGAAATTTATTTTGGATCCAAAACTTTAGATGATAAAAATTATGATTCTAAATTGACCAATTTTGATTTTAAGGTTGTTTCTTTTGAGCTTGGATCGGATCATTATTTAGTAGACATTATGCAAGTTAAAGAAATTAGAAAATCTAGTAATTTCACTTATGTCCCAAATGTCAAAAAATATGTAGCTGGGCTTGATAATTTGCGAGGTGAAATAATTCCTATTATAGATCTTAGGATAATGTTTGACTTAGAATTTAGTAAAAAAGATTTAGAAGATATTATGGTTTTAAAAAATGATGACTTTCTTATAGGTGTTATTGTTGATAAAATTAATAATGTTTTTTCAATAGATTCTAGCCTTATTCAAGATCCACATCCAGTTTTATCTCAGGACTCTTTAATAAACTATATAAAAGGTGTTGTAGATTATAATGAGAAACTTTATATACTCCTTGATGTTTTTAAAGTCTTTAATTATGGTGAAGAAGAAAGACTGTTAAAGTCCGATCAAAATTTTGTTGAGAAAATTGATTTTGCAAGTGATTGTAATGATTTAGATATTCAAGATGATTGTAAAAGTGATTTTTCTAATAATATTTTTTCAAAAAATAGTAATAATAATGAAAATTCAACTTTAAATGATCTTACAGCTTTTAATTTGGAGGATATTAAAAAAAATCTTTTAAAATACTCTTTTAATGCTTCTTTAGTAAATGATGTGTTTTTAGAGAAAGTTGGAGTAAAATTTAATATGCTTGATGTTAATTGCTTGCTTTACGATAATTTTTTAAATGAATTTTATTCAAAATCATCGGGGAATCTTTGGGGAGTTGGTTGTTTGGAAGAATTTCAAAATGAAATTGTTAAGAATTATTTAAATTCTATGGATAATTTGAGTTCTGTTTTCAATGTATTGGAAATTGGTTGTGGAAGTGGAAAGGGGACTATGGCTTTAGCCAGTGCTTTGGTCGAATATTATGTAAAGCCATTTAAGTTAACAGCTATTGATAATGATTTATCAAAAGTGGTTGAAACTTCTAGATTAGTTTTTTCAAAGTCAGAAATTGATATTAACGAAATTTATCTTAGAAACTCTTTTGAACAAAGTACTGAAGTTTATAAATTTAAGCCAGAAGTTTTAAATAATGTTTTGTTTGAATATTCAGATGCTCTTTTTTCAGATTTGCCTGATAATTTGGGAATGGTTTTTTTAAAAGATGTTTTATGTTTCTTGAATAATGAAGATCAGATTTTAATTTTAAATATCATTGCTTCCAAAACCATTAAAGGGGCTCTTTTGATTTTGGGAGATAACGAAGAGCTTAAAAATAATGATGTTTTTATAAAAGAAAAATCCACAAAATATTTTAACTTGTACAGGAAAGTCTAAAGGAGAAATTAATGAGAATAGATTATATAGAGCCATTTTTGGATGCCGCTTCTTCAGTTTTAAGAGATATGCTACTTGTTGAGAATATAGAGATGGGTAAACCAGGGCTTAAATCGATAAATCAAAAGATAAAAGGTGTTTCTGTAATAGTGGGACTTGCCGGATCCGTTGAGGGTAGTATAATTATTGATATGGATATAGAAACAGCTCTTTTTGTTGCTTCTAAGTTGAATTTTGAAGAGTATGTTGATTTTGATGATGAAGAGACAAAAGAGATGGTTGCTGCAACTCTTACTGAGGTTGGCAACATTATTGCTGGGAATTTTGTTACTACTTTGCATGCTAAGGGTTTTGTGTTTGATATAACCCCACCAGCTTTTATTTATGGAGAAAATATGAAAATAAGCAATAAAGGTTCTGAAGCTTTAATTGTTCCTTTTTCTTTGCCTGATGGTAAAATTATAGAAGTTAATATTGCAATAAGAGAGAGGGTTTGATATGAAAAAAATTCTTTTTATTAGAAAAGAGAGGTTGATATGATCCAAAAGACTACAATTGCTGCAGATTCTTCATCTAAGCCTAGAGGAATTAATTATGATACAGGCATTCCTTTCAATGTTTTAATTGTTGACGACTCCGTTTTTACTGTTAAGCAGCTTACGCAAATTTTTACATCAGAAGGTTTTAATATTATTGATACGGCAGCTGATGGAGAGGAGGCTGTGATAAAATATAAGAACCATTATCCTAATATTGATATTGTCACTCTTGATATTACTATGCCTAAAATGGATGGAATAACTTGTCTTTCTAATATAATGGAATTTGATAAAAATGCTAGAGTGATAATGATATCTGCTTTAGGTAAAGAACAATTAGTTAAAGATTGCTTAATAAAAGGGGCAAAAACATTTATTGTTAAGCCATTAGATAGAGCAAAGGTTCTTCAAAGAGTTATGTCTGTATTTGTTAAATAGTTTTTTGTAAGAGTAGCTTAAGCTTTAAATTATTTTCATTCTTTTTGGAAAAAAATCATTTCATTGCTTATTTTATCTGGATTATTTAAAAAATAAGTGATATTTAGATTGAATATTTTTATGGGTTCTGTGTTATTTTCTATGTAAAGTTCTAATTTATAAAATCCTTTTTTTGTGTATATTAGTGAATAACTTTTAAAAGCGCCATTTATATTTTTAATTTTAAATGTTTTATATTTTGAAAATTTTTTATCAATAAGCTCGCTTTGAATTAAGTATTTATTTGCTTCTCTATAGTTTGAATTTATTAGGCTATAATCAATTCTATTGATTAGTATGCTTTTTATAAAATGTTGAGTTAGTTTATAAATATTTTTTTCTATTTCGCTTGTTGGCAAATTAGTGTAGTATTCTTTTTTTAAAATTAAATTAAAAGATGAATGTTGTCTAATTTCTATGCTTGCTCTTTTTTCAATTGAGATATCTAAAAGTCTAGCGTTAAGTGAAAAATTTAACAATGCTAGTTGTAATGCAATTATTTGGATTTTCATTTTAATTCCTGGTTTTTATTAATTATGTTTTTTACTTTTTCAATTTCTAAAGGTATTTTACTTTTTCTTTTTGAATTTAACTTTTCTTTTAGTAAAAGGTTATTAAATGATTTTGCAAGTTCATATACTTTTTCTTCGCTTAAAGTGAAAGGAATTTGAATTTTTCGATATTCTAATGGGTCTTGTAAAATTTTTATCATTAAAATAATGGGATTTAAAAAGCTTGCTTTAAAAAATTTGTAAAAATTCATTAAAAAAATAGTAAACGATGCAAACAATGTGAATAAAAAGATTCCAAGAATAGAATCGCTTTTTCTTTGTAAATATTTGTCTATATAAAATTTTGTCTTTTCTATTTCTATGATTTTGTATTCACTAGGACTGTAGTAAACAAATATTTCGTCTGATTTTGAGTATATTATATCTTCTTTTTCTTTGATTATTAAGATGAAAGGATATTTTTCTTTAATGTAAGCTTTTTCATTTATTATTGATATATTTTTAATAATATTAAATTCTTGTTTTTCTGGTATTGAATTTACAATTTTTGAACTTGATATTATTATAAAAAATATAAATGGTATTAATAAGCTCATTGAGAATGTCCTAGCAAAAGCTATTAGTATTAGGTTCTTGTCTTTGGAATTGTAATAGATTTCTATTATTAGGTCATTAAATCTAAGAAGTCTTAAAAATCTCAGTTTGAAAAGAGACAGCATTATTGGATTTAATATGGTCTCATGGGCTACAATTATGTTTTTAAGTTGATATGAGCTATAAAATACTAAAGGGATAAGACAGTGAATTATATCGAAGAATAGATTGTTTCTGACATATATTTCTAACCTTTGGGAAAGGTAAGCCTTAGTTATTTTATATAAAAAAATAAAAATAAAAATTGTATCGAATAAAAACCCAAGAAATATTAGTGCAAATCGTATGCTGTATGGTAGAAAAAGGATGATTGAAAGTTCTTCGATTAAAAGTTCAAATATTGAAAAAATTATTATTGCTTTTAAGAAAATTGAAAATTTTTTTACCATTTATTTCCCTTAGCTATTTCTAGTAATTCTTTTATTATTCTTGAATCGTATTCTTTAGAACCAGCTTGTTTTATTGAAAACCAACTCTCGTCATATCCAACAAAACCTTTTATTGGATTGTTTTTGTATTTTGGAATTCTTGCTCTGGCTGAGAAAATGGCAATTAATGTTGAAATTGGAGACATTGTTTGTAAAATTTCATATTTAAAAAAGCTTTCAATTATGATCTTAGCTGTTCTTTTGTCTAGGAAATCAGTATCCGTGCTTATTGCTTTTGAAGTTGATTCAATATTTTTGGTATTCAATTCTATCCCTTTTTCAAAGCAGTATTTGATTACTATAACTTTTAAGAGAAGTAATATTTTTATATAATTTTTTATGATTTCTGATGAATAAAGGGCTTTGTTTTCCTTTTGTATTAAGTATATTGTATAAGAGTTTTTTCCTTCAAATAATTTGTTTATATAAAAAGTAATGTAACCATTACTTATGGTGTTGAAATTATAAAAAAATTCTTTTCTTAAAGATGAATTGACTTTAACAAAGTTAAATACCAAATTTAAGTCATTTTTTGTTAGCTCTTTGGTGAAAAGAGGCTTTACAATGTTGAAATCAATAGCTTCAATGCCCGATAAAACAAATGGTGTAATCATTGCATCTATTTTATCTTTGATGTATTGGATGAGGTCTTTTAGTTCTGATTCAAAATCATTTTTGATGAAAGTAGCAATGGTTTTTTTATTTTCTTTTAAATAGTTGAGCATTTCAATTTCTTTTTCTATAGCAGATAAGCTTTTGATGCTTTCATGGCTGAATAAGTAATGATATAGGTAAGGGAAATATGGCTTTACATTCATTTTATTAAATCCAATAGCTCAAGTGGTTTGTGGATTATATGTTTTGCTCCATTTTGTTTTAATTCTTGAACACTTCTAAATCCCCAAGAAACCCCTATTGGTATAAATCCAGCGTTTATTGCGGTTAACATGTCTACATCACTGTCTCCAATATATGCAATTTCTTCTTTTTGTACATTTAATTCCAATATCATATCAAGAGCATTTTCAGGATCTGGTTTTGGTGGAAATTTTTTTGAATAACCTCTAATTTCAAAAAAAAATATATTTTCAAAGATATTGTTTACCAGGTTTATTAATTCTTCGTGGTTTTTATTACTTAAAATTCCAATTGGAATTTTAAGTTTATTCATCTTTTCTAGAAGGGTTTTTATATTTTTGTACGGTTTTGTTTGGGATGAAAGATTTTTATTGTATTCTTTGACAAATTCTTTGTAAAGTTTGTCTTGTAAATTGGGATTAGTGTATTCAAGAGATAATAGTTTTAGAGTGTCTATTACAAACTTGTTAAATCCTCTGCCAACCAGGGCATTGAATTTTCTTAGTTCGATTTCACTGTATCCCAAGTTTAAAAGAGCAGAATTCATTGAGAATGCAATATCCATGATGCTATTTATTAAGGTTCCATCCATATCAAAAATGCAAGCTTTGATTTTCATAGTACTCTCTTTTACAATAGTTTAGACATTCTTTTATTTTAGCATTAATTTGTTTTCTTTATTAAGGTTTTTATATTTTAAGCGTTTTTATTTACTAATAATTAGTTTTTATTAGTAAACTTATATTGTTTATTAAAATATAAAAATACTATTGAAAATATAAACTTTAAGTTTTATTATATTTCATTAGAATAGAATATGTAAGCCACTTTTGTTTGATATTGATTGGGGTTAAAGCTTAATGAAATGAAAGAAGATATACTAGTATTGGAAAATATTACAAAAAAGTACGGTGATTTTATTGCCAATGATAATGTTTCTATTAAATTTAAGGCAGGCGAAGTTCATGCTATTCTTGGAGAAAATGGTGCTGGAAAGACCACTTTAATGAAGACTATTTATGGACTTCACCAAGTAAATAGTGGCCGCATTATTTTAAAAGGCAAGGAAGTCAGCTTTAAGGATTCAAGCGAATCTATTCGAAATGGGATTGGAATGGTTTTTCAGCATTTTATGTTAATCCCACAATTTACTGCTATTCAGAATATTATTTTAGGATATGAAAATTCAAAATTTGGTTTTCTTAATTATAAACAAGCTAGGGAAAAAATAAATTGTCTTTCAGAAAAATATGGCTTAAAGATAGATTTGGAGAAAAAAGTTGAAGACTTAAGTGTTGGCATGGAGCAAAAAATAGAGATATTGAAAGTTCTTTATCGGAATGCAGATATTATTATTTTTGATGAACCTACTGCAGTACTTGCTCCAAGTGAGGTTGATGATTTTATAAATATTTTAAAGACACTCACCCAAGAAGGTCATACTGTAATACTTATTACCCATAAAATAAAAGAAATTAGGTCTATTGCAAAACAATGTACAATTATGCGCCTTGGGAAGGTTGTGAAAACTGTTAATATTGCTGAGGTTGATGACAAAGATCTTACAAAATTAATGATAGGTAAGGAGGTTGTGCTTCGAGCATCTAAAGCTCAATTTGAGAATCATTTTAATGTTCTTGAAATAAAGAATTTAAGTGTTAAAGATGAAAGGGGAGTTTTGAAAGTTAAAGATGTTAATCTTAATTTGAGAAATGGTGAAATTCTTGGAATATCAGGTATTGAGGGGAGCGGTCAAGAGGATCTAGTTGATGCAATTTTAGGTTTAAAAAGTATATTTAAGGGCGATATTTTTAAAAAAAGTTCTTCAGGAATTTTAGAATCTCTAAAAGGCTTAACTATAAAGCAAATAATAAATAAAAAAATTGGTAATATTCCTTCGGATAGGCAAAGGCATGGTCTTATTTTAGAATTTAATGTTATGCAAAATATTGGACTTAAGAGCTTTGACAATCCTGATTATTTAAGATTAAAAAAAAATCAGTTAAAGAGTGGTTTAAGTTTTAATTTTATTAAAAGACAATTTGTAGGGTTTGATCTTAATTTTTTAAAAAAATTGAGCAATCAACTTGTAAATTATTTTGATATTAGGCCAAGAGATGTTTTGAATAAGGTAAAATATTTATCTGGGGGTAATCAGCAAAAAGTTATTATTGCTCGTGAGATTAGCTTGGAGCCGGATATCCTTTTAGCTATTCAGCCTACAAGAGGTCTTGATGTTGGTGCTGTTGAGAATATTTATAAAAGAATAATAGAGCAAAGAGATGCGGGTAGATCTATTTTATTGATTTCTTTTGAGCTTGATGAACTTGTTAATGTTTGCGATAGGATAGCTGTAATGCATAGCGGAAGAATAGTAGGTATTTTAGAGGGAAATTTTGATATTGATGTTATTGGTAAAATGATGATGGGTTTAAGTTAGATGATAATTAGTAAAAATGTATGTAGCAAATTTGTATTAAAATTTTTAAATTCTTCAGCATTTATTAGTGTTTTTTCTCTATTTATTGGATTTTTAATTGTTGGTATAGTGGTGGCGGTTTTTGGTTATTCTCCTTTTAGAATGTATTTTATAATAATGGAGATTCTCTTTTCGTCTCCCAAGCATTTAGGCTATGTTTTAAGTTATGCGGCTCCTTTGATCTTTACAGGTCTTTCTATTGGTATTTCTTTGAAAACAGGTCTTTTCAATATTGGAGTTGAAGGTCAGTTTATACTCGGATCTATTATTGCTTTAATAGCATCTGTTTTTCTTGATTTGCCTCCCATTTTGCATGTAATTACCATTTTTGTTATTACTTTTTTGGCATCAGGTAGTTTGGGAATTTTAATTGGATATTTAAAAGCTAGATTCAATATTAGTGAAGTGATTTCAGGAATAATGTTTAATTGGATCTTATTTCATTTTAATAATATAATTTTAGACTTTGGTTTTATCAAAAGAGATAATAGTGATTTTTCAAAGCCCATCAAAGAAAGTGCATTTATTGATTTTTTAGGTTCTTGGAAGCTTTCACCAGAAGGTCTTGCTTATAGGTCTTCTCATCCTTTTGTTAATGAGCTTTTAAAAGCGCCTCTTCATTTTGGAATAGTTTTGGGCATAATTTTTGCTATTTTAATATGGATTTTGCTTAACAAAACTATTGTTGGATTTAAAATAAATGCTATAGGAAGCAATATTGAAGCCTCAAAATGTATGGGTATTAATGTGAAAACTGTACTGATCTTTTCAATGTTTCTCTCAGCAGCGGTTGCAGGTCTTGCTGGAGCTGTTCAGGTTATGGGTGTTAATAAAGCTATATTTAAGCTTTCCTATATGGAAGGGATTGGTTTTAATGGAATAGCTGTTTCTCTTATGGGAAACAATTCACCTATTGGAATACTATTTTCTAGTATTCTTTTTTCTGTTTTGCTTTATGGGAGTAGTAGGGTTCAAAGTTTAATGGGGCTTCCATCTTCAATTGTATCCTTGATGATGGGGGTAGTTGTTCTTGTAATTTCTGCCAGTTGTTTTTTAAATAAAATATTTTTAAAGGGTGTTAAGAGTGTCAAATATAATAATATTCTTGATTAGTGAAACTTTAATAAATTCTCAAACCTTAATTTTAGCTGGCCTTGGAGGCCTTATAAGCGAAAAAAGTGGGATTATTAATATCGGTCTTGAAGGGATAATGACAATAGGAGCATTTTCAGGGGCTACAGTTGCATATTTTACAAATGATCCATTGTTTTCAATTTTTGTTGGTGGATTGGCAGGGCTTGCGCTTGCTGTTTTGCATGCTGTTTTTACAATTTTTTTAAAATCAGACCAAGTTATAACTGGAATGGCACTTAATTTTTTAGGACCTGCCATTGCTGTTTTTGTAAGCACTTTAATTTTTTCTTCTATTTCAACTCCACCTATAGAAATAAAGTTGCCTATTCTTTTTGATGGAGTTTTAAGCAAAAAGTCTTTTATATTTCAAATTTTTGGCAAAAGATATTCTTTGTATATTGCAATGCTATGCGTGTTTTTACTGCATATTATTTTCAAATACACCAAAGTTGGACTTAGAATTAATGCTAGTGGTGAGAATCCAGAAGTATTGGAGTCTGTTGGGGTTAGTGTAAATAAAATTAGATTTTTTTGTGTTCTTTTGAGTGGATTTTTAGCGGGGATTTCGGGGGCTATTCTTACAACAGTGATTGCATCAAGCTATGTACAAGGGATTACAGGCGGTCAAGGTTTTATTGCTATTGTAATGCTAATTTTTGGCAAATGGACACCTTTAGGAGTTTTAGTGGGCAGTTTTTTGTTTTCATTCGTTAAAACTTTGGCAATTGTTTTGGCTCAAACTTCTTTTTTGTCTTTAATAATGCCTTCTAAAATTTTAGTTATTACTCCATATTTAATTATTATTTTAAGTCTTATTTTTTTTTCAAAAAGAAATTATGCGCCTAAGTTTCTAGGCATACCTTATAAAAAGCATTAGCAGTCAATAATAGCTTATAATTTGTTTTTCATGTTGTGAAAATTCTTTTAATTTTTTAAGAGTTTTTAATTTTTTGCTGTAAAATTTTTTTATACCCTTTGGTCTTGAGTTTATTTGATTTAATAAGTAGATGATTTGTGAGGTAGTTTGTTATGTTGTTGAAGCTTAAATATAGATTTGTTGGATTTTTGTTATTGTTTTTAATTTTTATACTGTTACTTTTTTCTATGATTTTTAATTTTGTTTTATGCGGATATTTAGAAGATTATTATAAACAGCTTACAAGGGCGCAAGTAAGAAGGGCAGCTTTCTCTACGCAGTCTTTTTTGGACACTCTATATGTCATAATCAATGGAGCAGCTTCTAATTTAGCGCTTGAAACTATATCAGAATTTTCGAATTTTGAAAATAGAGGGAAAGATTTTTCAGAGTCCGAATTGGTGGATTTAAGAAAAAATTCAAAGTTTGTTATTGATTCTGTAAAGATGAATAAAAAATATCGTCAATGCTTATATAATTTTATGGTTAGTCTTAAAAATGATACTTTTTTTGAGGAATTTGCTTTTTTTGATTTTGAAGGAAGAATAATTGTTAGTACAAGGCATGAAAATAATATGGATTTTGGTCATTCTGAGGCAAATACTAATTATTTTAAAAAGGCGGTTGAGGATTATAAGCAAAACCAATTAAAATTTATAGGTTGGTATTCAAATCTTTCTGAAGGAATATCTGCAGAGGTTGCTATTAGGTCTAGGCAAAGCGAAAAAAAAGCTTTCGCAATAATTGTGCCTGTATACTCTCCAGAAGATAAGCTTGTTTGCGGATATTTAGCCGGATATTTACTTAATGATATTTTGGCAGATAATTTTGATAGATTTAGATTTGGTTTTTACAAAAGAGGTAATTTTATTTATGTAGATCCTAATAATTTAGCAGTTAATCCTTTTGAAGAATACAATGAAACTAGTAGAGTTAGTTCTAAATTTTTAAATATCCTTAAAGATGTTTTTTCCAAGCCACCGCTTCCATCAAATATTCCTACTGAAGTGTCAGTTTATACTATTGATCGAATTCTTTTCTCCGAAATGGGGGAAGACTGTTATTATGCATTATTGCCCATAAGCAGCAAATTAGGAGAAAAAAGTGGAGTTCTTATTGCTAGACTTCCCTATAAAGATATTTATGGAGTGATATCTAGTTTAAGGTTTAAGTATGTCTTATATTCTGTCTTAGGTCTTGTTGTATTAAGCATTATTCTTTCGATGAGAATAGACAAGATTATTAGTTTTCGTTTAAATACAATTAGAATTTTGGTTCAAGATATGGTTAAGGGGAATTTGGATAAGGATTATGCTCTTGATGATGGTGATGATATTTCTGATGAGCTTGGTATGTTAAGTCTTCAGGTTGTAAAAATGAAAAAAGCCATTTCTATAGCAATTGCCAGCGTTTTGAGGAATATTAGCTATGTGAATAAGGCTAGTCTAGAAGTGGCCAGCTCAAGTCAAAATTTAAGCTCTAGTGCGCTGCAACAGGCATCTGCTCTTGAAGAGATGTCAGCCAATGTTGAGCAAATAGCGTCTGGTGTTAATATGAGTGCGAATAATTCCTATGAAACGGAGCAGATAGCTTTAAAGACCAATGAAAATTCTCATATAGGTGGCAAGGCCGTTGAGGAATCTGTTATTGCTATGCAAGATATTGTAGAGAAAGTTAGTGTTATTGAAGAAATAGCGAGAAAGACTAATTTACTTGCATTGAATGCAGCCATTGAAGCTGCAAGAGCAGGCGATGAAGGTAAAGGATTTGCTGTTGTGGCTAGCGAGATTAGAAAGTTAGCTGATCTCAGTAAAATTTCGGCTCTTGAGATTGGAGAGTTAGTTGAAGACAACTCTAAGGTGGCTACTGAAGCGGGATTAATATTTAAAGAGATGTTGCCCGAAATAGAGGAAACAGCTAATCTTGTTAAGAAGATTTCCGAAGGCAGTTCTAAGCAGAGCGATCAAATTGCTCAGTTTAAAATGGCCTTAGATCAGGTTGGAGAAGTTGTTCAGTCATCAGCTTCAAGTAGCGAGCAACTTTCTAGCATGTCCGATAAAATGCTTGAAAAATCCAAGGAGCTCAGACAGTCTGTATTATTTTTCAAAATTAAAGACTCTACAATTGGTAATCTAGAAAATGGTGATTATGATTTTAGTTTAATGGATTGTCCTGAAAATTCTTTTAAAGATCAAAATCAAAATTTGCAAAATAATGGAATTTCGACCTTAAGTGGTAGTAAGCATAATAATTATTCTTTTAATGTTGAAGACGAGCCTTCTGTAAGAACTATTAATAAGCGAGTTGATCCTAAAAAAGCTATTGATATTGCTGATAAGGATTTGAATTTTGATGATGATTTCTCAGAGTTTTGAATTTATTTTTTTAAAGAGGTGGTTAGTATATGAAGTTGAAAGCTAGGATGTTGCTGCTTGTTCTTATTCTGATAGCATTCTTTATATCAATTTTATTTTTTGTGTTTGGAATGTTAATTAATAGTAAATTGGTAGATCAACAATTTGATCTGATGATAAATCTTATTGGAAACATTAGAAGTTCTTTTAATATTTATATTTCTTCAATGGAAGAAAAAGTTAGGGTTAGTTCCATGTACTTCAATTCTGCTGAAAAATTTAATGAAGATAGTAAGATTAGATCCAAAAGATTGGGTTTTATTTCAGATCAATCTGAAATTCTTGTTCAAACCGGGAGTAATATGATGGTGACAAACAAGGAAGGCGAAATAGTTTTTACTACGGCTGTTAAGGATAATAGTGATTTTGGCAAGTCTATTGGGGATAGGGAGTATTTTATAAAGCTTAAAGAGTCTCAAAGCATTGTTTATAATTCCTTTGTCATGTTGTCAGATCCTGGCTCGATTGAGGAATCTTTAGTTAGAAACATTTCTAAAATAAAAAATAAAAAAGGTCAAATTCCTTATATATTAATAGGCATACCATTGAGAGATTTTGGTACAGGTGATATTTTTGGATATTTTATGTTTTTCTATTCAATGGATTATATACATAGATCTTTTAGGGGAATTAATTTTGGGATACTATCTAGTGGTCGCGCATTAGCTTATGATGCTACGGGTAGATTTGTTGTTCATCATACTGCATTGCCAGGCGATGTTTTAACCGATCTTAGTGCTTCTTATTCTAATATTCTTAAAAAGACATCTGAAGAGTTGTTACAAAAAAATAGAGAAATTTCAACTGTTTATTATTATGATCCTAATACTAGTAAAAAGTATGTGGGAATTAGCCAAAAGGTAGTATTAAACTTATCTAATAGCAAATTTATTGTCTTGATGAGAACTTCTGAGGATGATTTTTATTATATGTCACGAGCTACATCTTTAATTTTGGGGATTAGTTTTGCATTTACATTGCTTATTCTTGCTATTGCAACTCTTTATCTTGTGAAAAAGTTAAGTTCTTCTTTGAATAAGATATTAGAATATTCCGAACGACTTGCTTCTGGCAATTTTACTGCTGATGTTAATTTTGAAAAATGGGATGCTTTAGAATTGTATAGCTTGCACGAAGGTCTTGAACAATTGAGAACCAATTTTTCTTCAGTTGCAAAAGGGGTTATTGAAAATCTAGATTATCTTTATGAGAATGCGATTCAGATAGCAAATGCAAGCCAGAATCTAAGCTCTGGTGCTGTTGAGCAGGCTTCTACTTTGGAGCAAATGACAGCAAATATTGAGCAGATATCACAGGGTGTTTCTGAGAATACTGAAAATGCATCTACTACTGAGAAAATTGCTGTTAATACTAATGAGAGAACTAAAGAGGGGCATAAATCTGTTGTTAAAGCTATTGAGGCAATGACTATAATTACTGAAAAAATTGGAATTATTGATGAAATAACAAGGCAAACTAATTTGCTAGCTTTAAATGCTTCGATTGAGGCTGCACGAGTGGGAGAGAAGGGTAAAGGATTTGAAGTGGTGGCAGCTGAGGTTAGAAAGCTTGCAGATCAAAGCAAAGAATCGGCAAGAGAGATTATTGATATTGCAAACAGGAGCTTGACTGTTGCAAGTCGTGCTGGAGAAAATTTTGAGCAAATAGTTCCTGGTATGGAACAAACGGCTAGGCTTGTGAAAAATATTTCTAATGAAAGTTCTAAGCAGAGTGTTCAAATAGAGCAATTTAAAAATGCAATAGAGCAGGTTAGCCAATTAGTTCAGACTACAGCTTCAAGTAGCGAAGAACTTTCTGCGATGTCTGAAAAGATGCTAGAAAGTGTAAAAGATTTAAAAGAATCTGTTGATTATTTTAAGGTCGAAAAATAAGTAAGAGATAAATTTTATTATTTCTTACTTATGGGATTGATTATTATTCTAAGATTTTAAAGATTTTAGCACCTCCTAGGCACTCTGTATTTTTATAAAATATTGCGAATTGACCGTGTGAGATCCCACAATCTTTTTTATTTAAAGAAACCTCAATTAAGTTATTTTTAATAAGTTTTAATTTGCAAGGGTATTTTTTTTCGCCATGTCTTATTTTAATTTTGAAATTTTCAAAATTTGAAGGCCTTCTATTTATCCAATGTACTTCGTGAACTAAAAATTTACGTTTTGCTTGTTTTAAATAATTTTCGTTATGAGAGATGTATATTATATTTTTTTCTAGGTCTTTTTCTACGACAAACCACGGTCCGTTGCTTAGTTTTATTCCTTTTCTTTGTCCAATTGTGAAAAACCAATATCCGTTATGAATTCCTATTATTTTCCCTGTTTCTTTTTCGATTATATTGCCCTTTTTCTCGCCAAGATGATACTTGATAAATTCGTTATATTTGATTTTTCCTAAAAAGCAAATACCCTGGCTGTCTTTTCTTTCTTTGTTAGGTAAATTTATGCTTTTAGCTATTTGTCTTACTTCGCTTTTGAGCAAGTTTCCTAAGGGAAGGTATAGTTTTGATATTTGTTTTTGAGAGAGATGAGATAAAAAGTAGCTTTGGTCTTTAATTTTATCTTTTGCTTGTTTTAAAAAAAAGTTTTTACCTTTTATTTGTATTTTAGCGTAATGTCCTGTGACAATCAAATCATACTGCTCATTTATTTTTTCAAAAAATGCTCCAAACTTTATTCTTTGATTACAAAAAATGTCTGGACTTGGAGTATTGCCATTTTTTAGTTCCTTAATGGTATAGCTTACTACTTTGTTATAATATTCTTTTTGAAAATTTATTATTTCATAAGGTACTTTAAATTTGTTACACACAGCTTCAACATAATTTAAATCTTCTTGCCAAGGGCAGTTGCCTATATAAGACAGTTCATCTTCAAGCCAAATTTTTAGATAGTAGCATTTTATACTTTCATATCCTTTTTTTATAATTCTATAAAGAGCAACAGAACTGTCTACTCCTCCAGACAAAAGCACGGCTATTTTCATAAATTTCCCTTTTTAGGTTTCATTATATAAAATTTTGCTAATTTTTGTAAATTATAATATAATACTTAAAACCCATTAATGAATTGAGGAATATATGAAAATAGGTATTAGTGATATTAGGATTTTTTTACCTTTTAATTACTTAGACTTTTCTGTCCTTTTAGAAAATCCTTTATATTCTTCTAATGAAGTTTTCTTTAAAAAAATCAACAGAGCAATAGATTCAACCTTGCAAAAAGGTTTTAGATTTACTAGTCCTAATGAAGACAGTGTAACTATGGCAAGTTCAGCTGTTAAACTTCTTTTTGATAACAATAATCTTGATTTAAGCAAAATTAGAATGCTTTTAGGTGGAACTGAGACAGGGGTAGATCATTCAAAGGCAATTTCTTCTTATGTTTTTGGAGCTTTAAAGCAGGCTGGTATTTGCTTAGGGAATAATTTTTTAACTTTTCAGGTGCAACATGCGTGCGCGGGTGCTGCAATGTCTTTACACAGCGTAGCAAGCGTTTTAAGCTATTCTAATGATTCTGAATATGGAATAGTTTTTTCTTCAGATATTGCGCATTATAGCAATCTTACTACGGCTGAGATTACCCAAGGAGCTGGTGCAACTGCAGTTCTTGTTGAGAAGAATCCAAAGCTTCTTTCTATCAATTTATCTGAATTTGGAGTTTATACCGACGATGTCGATGATTTTTTTAGACCTTTTGGGAGCGTTGAGGCTAAAGTGCGAGGTCAGTATTCAGTTGAATGTTACAATAATGCAAATGAAAATGCTTTAAGAGATTTTGCTGCTAAAAAACAGCTTAGCATGAGAGATTTATTTTCTAATTATCGATTTGTTTTGCATGTTCCTTTTGCTAAGATGCCGATAGATTCAATGCATTATATTTTAAAAAAATATTATAGTGATGACGAGTCTGTTAGAAATTCGTATCTAGAATCGATAGATTTTTATGATGGAGTTGAAGCTGCTATGGAAGTAGGGAATTTGTATACGGGTTCAATTTTTCTATCATTGGCATTTTATTTGAAAAAAGTATTTTCCAAGAAAGATATTTCAGGAGAAAAGATCTTGTTTTGTTCTTATGGATCTGGCAATATTATGATTATTTATGAATTTACCATTGAAAAAGGTGCTTTTAATATTGTTAAATTATGGGATCTTGATGGACTTATAAGAAATAGAAATGATGCAAGTTTTGAAGAATATAAAGATTTTTTTCAAAATAAAATAGTTCCTGGTGAATCTAAAGGATTTTATTTGAAAGAATTAAGGGATGATGGATACCGAGTTTATGGGTATCGAGCCTAATATATTAGAAAATAAAAAAAGGCATATTGAAATTTGTTTAAATAAAAGCGATGTTAAAAGCAGCTGTAATTTTTTAAAGTTTATTAAGCTAAGACATAATGCTCTTAGTGATTTTAATTTTTCTGAGATAAAGATAAAAGAAGAAATATTTGGATACAGTATTAGCATGCCTGTTTTTATTTCTTCTATGACAGGGGGTAGTAAGGAAGGGAATGAGTTTAATAAATCTTTGGTTAAAATTGCAAATTATTTAAAAATTCCTATTGGATTAGGCTCTTTTAAGCTTTTATTTAAATATCCCCAGTACATAAGAGACTTTGCCCTTAAAAGGTATGCTCCTAATATTCCTCTATTTGCAAATATTGGTGCTGTTCAGATTGTTGAGTTTGGTGTTTCTAGAGTAGCTGAAATGATCAAGAGATTGGAAGTTGATGCAATCGTTGTCCACCTTAATGCGGGGCAAGAGTTAATGAATGCTAATGGAGATAGAAATTTTAAAGGAATAAAAGAATCAATAGCTAAATTGTCTGACTTTTTAAATATTCCATTGATTGTTAAAGAGACAGGTTTTGGAATTTCGCCAAACGATGTTAAAGAATTGTTTAAGCTTGGTGTTTCTTATGTTGATCTTGCGGGGAGTGGTGGAACCAATTGGGTTTTAGTAGAAGGTCTGAAAGGGAATAACCTAAATGTGGCGACTTGTTTTTCTGATTGGGGCATTCCTTCGATTTTTACTTTGCTTAGTATTGATAATTCTCTAAAATCTAATATTTTTGCATCTGGTGGGTATGAGACAGGCATGGATATTGCTAAAGGTATTGCTCTTGGAGCTAGGCTTATAGGCGTTGCTGCAGTTATTCTTAGAGTTTTTTACGATTCAGGAGAAGATGCAATATTTAGTCTTTTTTCTGAATATGAGCATGTTTTAAAAATGTCTATGTTTTTAAGTGGAAGCAAGAGCTTATCAGAATTTAAAAATAATAAGTATTTTTTAAGTAGCTATTTGCTTGCTGAGCTTGGAGTTTTTAAGCAGTTTTATGGAGCTTAGCAAAAATTTTAGACATAAAAGTGTTTTAGAAAAAAAACAAGAGATAAAAAGTTTTTTAGGTTTATCTTTTAAAGATTTTTTTTATAATAATGCCAATGAAGATTTTCTTTTAAATATGGTAGAAAATTATATTGGATATTTATCCGTTCCTATTGGAATTGTAAAAAATTTGAAGATAAATGGCAAATACTATTCTTTGCCTATTGCAACAGAAGAATCTTCTGTTGTTGCTGCCTTGAATTTTGCATCAAAAATTCTTGAAAATGCTAATTTAAAGTATTCTTTGGGCGAAGTGTTAGGAATTTCTCAAATTTATATAAAGTCTGAAAAAGATTTGAGTAAAATTTTTGTTGGTCTTGATAGTAAAATCAAAATTTGGATTGACCCTCTTTTAACTAATATGAATCAAAGAGGGGGTGGATTTAAAAGATTATCAACTAAGTATATTAAGGAGCTTGGTGTTCAGAAATTAAATCTTTATTTGGACACCTGTGATGCTATGGGTGCTAATTTGCTAAACTCAATTGCAGAGCATGTAGCAAAATGTATTTTTTTGGAGTTTGGATATGAGTGCATTTTAAAAGTTTTAAGCAATGATATTAGCGATTTTACAACTAAAGCTCGCTTTGTTTTAGATTTTAAGCACTTGTTATCAAATAGAGAGGATTCTTGGAATTTGGCTAAAAAAATTGAAATTATTTCTAGTATAGGCTTTTATGAAGAGGAGCGAGCTGTTACTAATAATAAAGGCATTATGAATGGAATAACAGGGGTGTGTCTTGCAACTTTAAACGATACAAGAGCTCTTGAAGCCGTTGTTCACAGATTTGCTTCAAAAAGCGGGAAATATCTTCCCCTTAGTAAATTTTATACTATTGATAATGCTTTGGTTGGAGAAATTGAAATTCCTTTGCAAGTTGGAATTAGAGGTGGGGTTACATCTTCTAACGAAGCTTCAATTTTAAGTTTTAAAATTATGAATGTGCACAGTAAGAATGAATTTATTGGCATTCTCTCTTGTGTAGGGCTTGCTAGTAATTTTGCTGCATTAAGAGCTCTTGCATTTGATGGGATTCAAAAAGGGCATATGAGATTACATGTTAATAAAATATTATATCTTTTAAAGACAAAGTGTAATATTTCTGATTTTGAGAAGGACAAATTATTATTAGAAATGGAAAAAGTGGGTATTTATTCTTTTGAGTTTGCTTTTAAAATTTTAAAGAGAATAAGGCTAGAGAATGAAAGTGAAGTGCAAAGCTAATGCAAATTTGGCTTTAATTAAATATTGGGGAAAGAAAGATGTTTTTTTAAATATTCCGGCAACTTCTAGCTTTGCTGTTAGTATTGATGAATTTTATTCAATAAGTGAGCTTGAACTTTCAAATCAAGATGAAATAATTTTAAATTCAAAGCCTGTTATATTGCAAAATAGAGAAAAGTTATTTTTTGATTATGCAAGAAAAATTCTTAACGAACCAAATGTTAGATTTAAAATTAAAAGTGAAAACAATTTTCCAACAGCAGCAGGTCTTGCAAGTTCAAGTTCAGGTTTTGCTTCTATTGCTGCTTGTATTTTAAAATATTTTAATAAATATTCTTTTAATATTGCGTCGGATCTTGCAAGAGTGGGCTCAGCTTCTGCAGCAAGGTCTATTTACGGAGGGTTTACTATTTTAAAAGAAGGTTCAAAAGAATCTTTTCAGTTGAGAGATCAATCTTATTTTAATGATTTGCGCATAATATTTGCCATAGTTGATACTAATGAAAAAGAATTATCCTCAAGAGTTGCAATGGGTATTTGCAAACAGCAAGGATTTTATTATGATGCTTGGATTGCTTCTAGTAAACATATTTTTAAAGATGCTTTATATTTTTTTTTAAAAAAAGATTTTATACATTTTGGAGCAAATATTGTAAAAAGTTATCAGAATATGTTTGCCTTAATGTTTGCATCTTCTATTTTTTATTTTAAAAGTAGTACAATAGATTTAATTAAATATGCTGCTAATTTGAGAAGTGAGGGAATTTTTGTGTTTGAAACAATGGATGCAGGTCCGCAGGTAAAGTTTCTTTGTTTAGAAGAAAATTTAAATGCCATTTTAAAAGGACTTAAGCAGAATTTTGCTGATATTAATTTTATTGTTTCAAAGGTTGGATGTGGCTTAGAATGGATTTGATTAGTTTTTCTGTACCTGGAAACTTGCTTTTAATGGGGGAATATACTATCTTGGAGGAAAAGGGATTGGGATTAGCAATTGCCATCAACAAGAGAGCATTTTTTTCATTTAAAAAGAGCGATTCTTGGCGTTTTTTTAGCAAAAAGAAAGAGATAGACGATTTTTCTTTAATAGAGAATAAAAATGATTTTGTTTTTAAAATGTTTGCTTACTTAAATCAAAATTATTTTTTTAATTTAGAAAGTTTTTCATATGATGTTTATATTGATACAAGCAATTTTTTCTTTAATGATGGTATTAAAAAGGGATTTGGGTCAAGTGCTGTTGTTGCTATTGGCATAGTATGTGGACTTTTTTTAATTTCTAATGCTACTAATGTTGTTGAAAAAGATAAAATTTTTAGATATTGTTTAGAAGCTTACAGGCATTCTCAAGGGGGAATAGGCAGTGGGTATGATATTGCTACCAGTATTTTTGGGGGTGTTGTTAAGTTTGAAGGTGGTTTTACTCCTAAGTACAGACGGTTAGATGCTGTAGAATTTAATGATTTTTATTTGATGCAGGGTTTACAAGCAGTTAAAACCACTACTTCTATTTGTGAGTACAATAAACACAGAGATTCTATTTTAGATTTTATATTTAAATGCAATTTGGAGATGAAAAAACTTGTTTTAAGTATTGGTAGTTCTAAATCTGTATTAATTGCTAGTTTAAAAAGGGCTAAAGAATTAGGATTGGCAATTGGAGAGGCAATAGGAGTTTCTGCGGCTTTGCCCTCAAGTCTTGAGCATCTTCAGGATAAATGTGATTTGATTAAGGCTTTGGGAGCTGGAAATGAAACGTTTTTAGTTTACAGGCCCAATATTAGAGCTTTTGATTTGTCAAAGATTATTCCAATCGTTTTAGAGCATGAAAGCATTAAATTTGAAAGCATAAAATGTCAAGGATAAGAAAGCCCTCTAAAATATTATTTCTGGGAGAACATAGCGCTGTTTACGGATTTCCAGTCATTGGAGCTACAGTCCCGATTTATATGGACCTGGTTTACAAGTTGTCTAAAGATTGGAAATATTTAGGAAAACCCAGTATAAGATTAAATAGCTTGATAAGCTTTATTGTTTCAAATTACAATAAAGTTAATCCAATCGAGTTTACTGTAATTTCTGAAATTCCTATTGGGGTTGGTCTTGGTTCTTCAGCCAGTCTTAGTTTGTGTTTTGCAGAATATATTACAAATCATTTTGAATATAAAGATTGTAATAAAATTTTGTTGGCAAATCAAATCGAAGACATTTTTCATGGCAAATCTTCTGGGATGGATATTGGGTTAATTGAGCTTGGTGGAACTTTTTATTTGGAGAAAAAAGAAGGTGTTTTAAATTTTAAAAAAGTGGGAAATTCTAGTTTTTATTTTTTAGTAGGAGCAATAAAAAGAGATTTTACAACTAAAGAGATAGTTGTAAATTTGAAAAAACGGGTTTTAGCCAATCCCGATTTATTTGTTTTTATTAAAAAACTTGGTTCTGCTGTAAATAATGCTTCTGTTTTTTTCCAGAATAATGATGTATATTCTTTAGCTAATGAAATGAATTTTGCGCATTACTGTTTAAAATGCTTGGGGTTGTCTAACGATACTCTTGATTGGTTGATACGTAAAGGACTAAAATTGGGTGCTCTTTCTGGCAAATTAAGTGGCTCTGGTAAAGGGGGAGCATTTATTTTCCTTTTTGAAAGTCAGCAAAAGGCTAATTTAGTTAAAATAGAATTAAATAATATACTTAAGAATTCTAGAATAGATTTGGCTTTGGAGTTAAAATTAATTAAAGCTTAGGGTATTTTTGGGCCCAGAGAGATTCGAACTCCCGACATCCTGCTTGTAAGGCAGGCGCTCTGACCAACTGAGCTATGAGCCCTTTTCACTACTAAGTAGTATACAGTATAAGTTTTAGTAGTGTCAATTCTTCTCTTTTCTTTTTCCAAAAAGAACCACAAATATATTTATATTGGTATTTGTTTTTAATCTATAGCCACCTATTCTATTGGTATCTGTATTAATAAGAGCTTCTTTGTGACTTGGGCTGTTAAGCCATGCATTGACTACGTTGTTAAGTTCGATTCCTGATGCTAGTATCTCTCTTGTTAAATTAAAGGATTTGTCATATTTGTGTATTCTTTGCATTGGAGTTGTTCCAAAAAGGGTGTGGGTGAGTGTGTTATTTTCACCTAGTTTGATTGCATATTCTTTTGCAACTTTTTCAAGAGTATCATCTATTTCTAAATGGTTTAGATTTAAATTCTTTCTCAATTCATCAATTTCTGAATATAGGATTTTCACATCTTCTTTTGTATCTACTGGGTGTATTGTATTTAAATTGCATGCTTGAGACAATAATAGTGCAAAAATAAAAATCAATTTTTTCATTAAAGATCCTTTTTATTTATTGTGGTATTAAAACTATAATTATACCGCATTATGTATTATAATGATTATATCAAGGGGATAGTGATGGAAAAATATTTGAATTATATAAAAAAGGATGATTTAGAAAAAATACACTTTAAGTTGCAAGAGCTTCTAGCAAGTTTGCATATTTTTTATTCTAATTTAAGAGGTATCCATTGGAATATAAAAGATATCAATTTTTTTGTTATTCATGAAAAAACCCAAAACCTTTATGAATATATTGAAAAGATTATTGATATTGTTGCAGAGCGTTCAAGAATGCTTGGATATGATTCTGAATTTAGATATTCTGAGTTTATGAAAAAATCCTTTATTAAGGAGCTTGATGTTGAATCAACTTCTAATTTTTTACTTTCAATGAAAAGTATTGTTTGCAGTCTTACTGGAATTTTGAAAAATATTTTTGAAATGAGAAAATTAATTGATATTGCTTGTGATTATGGTACTGCTAATATTATGGACGACATTATGAGTGATCTTGAAAAGCATTTGTGGATGCATAAAGCATTGCTTGAAAATTGTGACTGTCCTTGTCATGATGGGCACAAATGTTGTGAGGATGATATAAAATAACAACTTTATAAAGGGTTTAGCTTGTTTAATGGTTGGTTTATCTATATTAAATCCGTAGTTGTGTGTTGGGGGTTTTATGGGTATTAGGAATATTGGAATTATGGCTCATATCGATGCTGGCAAAACCACTACTACAGAGAGAATTATTTATTATACCGGTAAGAGTCATAAAATGGGGGATGTGGATTCTGGAAACACTGTTACAGATTGGATGCCTCAAGAGCAAGAGAGGGGAATTACGATTAGTTCGGCTGCTATTACTTGTTATTGGAAGGATTGTCAAATAAACATTATTGATACTCCAGGGCATGTTGATTTCACAGCGGAGGTTGAGAGATCTCTTAGAGTTCTTGATGGTGGTGTTGTTATTTTTAGTGCTGTTGATGGGATTCAGGCTCAAACAGAAACTGTGTGGAGACAGGCAGAAAAATATGAAATTCCACGACTTGCTTATGTTAATAAAATGGATAGACTAGGAGCTAATTTTTTTAAGGTTGTAGGAGATATTGAAAATAAGTTTAAAACCATTCCTTTAGTTTTGCAAATTCCAATTGGGAATGAAGGCAATTTTGAAGGAGTGGTTGATATTATTTTGAATAAAGAGCTTCATTTTGAAATGGAAAATGGAGTTCCAAAATTAACTTATAGTCAAATTAGAGAAGAATTTGTTGAAAAAACAATGTTTTTTAAGAGAAAATTAATAGACACTCTTAGTCAATTTAGTGAAGAAATTACCGAATTATTTCTTGAAGATAAAGAGATAGGTTTAGATGTTATTAAAAGTGAGATTAGAAGGGGTACTATTTCTAGATTTATTGTTCCTGTTTTAATGGGAACTAGTTTGAAAAATATTGGAATAGAACCTTTGATTGATTCAATTGTAGATTACTTGCCAAGTCCTTTTGAAAAAAGCTTTAATGCTTTTTCTTTGGATGAAAATAAAAAAATTTTAATTAATCCTAATGAGAATAAAAAGTTATCAGCGCTTGTTTTTAAAGTTCAATATTCAAGTGTAATTGCTGCGCATCTTTATTTTGTTAGAGTTTATTCTGGCGAGATTAATTCTAGTCAAAAAATTATGAATGCTTCAAATGGTAAGCGTGAAAGATTTACAAGAATTTTTAGAGTTTTTTCAAATAAAAATGAACAAATAGATTTTGTAAAAACAGGCGATATTGGTGCTGTTTTAGGATTAAAGTTTTCAGTTACAGGAGACACTCTTGTTGAAGAAAATAATAATGTTTTGCTTGAATCTGTAGTGTTTCCAGAGCCAGTTGTTTTAATGTCTGTTGAACCTGAAAGATCATCAGATGAGCTTAGCTTAAAGGAAGCTTTTGAAATAATAGCTAAAGAAGATCCCACTTTTAGTTATTCTGAGAGCAAAGAAACAGGACAACTACTTATATCTGGAATGGGTGAATTACATCTTGAGATTATTTTGACAAGAATTAAAGATGAATTTAATCTTAATGTTCATACTGGAAAACCTCAGGTGAGTTACAGAGAGAGTGCAGGTAAAATTGTAAAAGAAATTTTCGAGTTTAACAATATTTTTGCCAGCAAAAATATTAATTTTAAGATTGGAATTGTTATTAAACCTTTATCTCGGGGCGAGGGGAATAAAGTTAATTTTGAATGTGATATTGATTCTTCAATTAAGTCTGCAATATTGAAGGGAATTACAACCGCATTTGTAAGTGGAGTTCTTGGGTATCCTATTATTGATATTAGTGTTAGTATTTTTTCTATGGCTTGTGAGACCAGTAAAATTAGTGAGGGTGCTTTTGAATCAATTTCAGGATTTGCTTTTCATAGTATTTTTCAAAAATCAGAGCCAATTAAGCTTGAACCAATAATGTTGTTAGAGATTAGAACGCCTATTGAGCATACAGGAGAAATTATTTCTACATTAAATGTTATAGGGGGAATTATTCATTCAGTTAACAATATTGAAGAGTATGATTTAATAAAATCAGAGGCTGCTTTTGAGAAGCTTTTTGGATATACTTCTATTTTAAGAAGCTCTACTAAAGGAAGGGGTAGTTTTACTATGGAATTTTCTTATTTTAAAGAAAAATTAAGTTGAAGTTGCTGGGTTTTAAAGCAAAATAGTTTTTCTTGTTTTTGCTATTTTTTAAATCTAATTAATTTTTATCTATGAGTTTTATATAAAATTGATTTTATTTCTTTTTTGTTAAGCTGTTATTTTTTAATAGTTTATGAATATAACTTTATGATGTAAAATATTTTTATCCTTTAAAAAGCATTCTTGTCTTTTAGGAATTGATAGAATATTATATCAGTTTTTTGATATTATATTTTATAATATTTTTTTATTTTAAAAAATAAAGGAGGTGTATTGTGCAAGGTGAAAATATGGTTTCAATTAGAGGTGGAAATAGAAGAAAAATTCTTCTTAGCTTGAAAAATATGCAATATTCAAGAACAGACTTAGCGCGTAAGTTAACCTTAACAAATGCTGCGGTTACTATCTTAACTAATCAAATGATAAAGGAAAATCTTTTGATAGAGGTTGGTTCTAGAGTGCCTGATATAAAAAAACATGGACGAAAAGAAATACTTCTTGATATTAATAAAGATTATGCATATTCGATGGGAGTTATTATTTCTAGCAATTATTTTCAAATAGGTATTGCTAATCTTAAGTGTGAGGTTTTAATAAGTGAGACTCATTCTTTTGAACCCCCAGTTAGTGCTTATGATATTTTAGAAAAAATAAAAGATCATATGATAGAAATTATTTGGAAACATAATTTCTCAAGAGATAGGTTTATTGGTGTAGGTTTTAGTATTACAGGGTTAATAAAGGATAAAGAGTCAGGGGTTGTTAATGACAGTTATGGAGTATGGATTGAAAAAGATGTCCCTGTTAAGAGAATACTTGAAGAGTATTTTTCTCTTACAGTTTATCTTGAGAGTTATGTTAAAAATTTATCTCTTGCTGAATTTATGGGTAAAAATATAGATAATATTATGTTTTTTGATTACACAGATACTGCCGAGCTTTCTATTTGGTCAGGTGGCAATGTTTATCCTGGGTTTAATAATAAGTCGGGTATGGTTAGTCACATGATAATTGATTATGAAGGAGAAAAAAATTGTCCAACTTGTGGTAATAAAGGTTGTGTTAATATGTTGATATCTAATTTTGCTTTGCAGAGATTGATTTCAAAAGAGTTTATGAATGGTGAGATTCCTGAGCTTTATGAAAAGTATGAGGGTAGATTGAAAAAGGTTACAATATATGATGTTTTTTCTCTTTATGAAAAATATGACTTTATAAATAAAATTATGGAAGATACGGTTAAGTATTTGGCAATAATTATTATAAATATTCAAAGAATGCTTGACTTTAATTATTTGGTACTCTATGGTCAAAGTTTCAAATTGAAAGCTTTTTTTGATTTGTTAAAAGAAGAGATTAAAAAGCGAAATAAAGAGAATATAGTATTAAAGCTTAGTTCGTTAGATACTGAAGTTTCTGTTGTTGGACCCGCTTCTAGTGTTATTTTTAATAAATTTTATTTGACAGGAGGAGATATTGATTAATATTGCCTTTTTTTGTATCTTATATTTGATAAGATTATTTTTGAGAATAAAGGTTGTTTTTAATGCTTGAAAATTTGGGGTCGAATTTTAAAAATTTTATAAACTATCTTTCTGGAAAATCTACAATAAATGACAAAAACATTGCAGAGGCTATTGAGATTATTAAAAGTTCTTTAGTTGATGCTGATGTTAACTTAAGAGTTGTAAGACGGTTTTTAAATTCCATAGTTGAAGAATCCAGAGGATTAAAAGTTTTAAGAGGTGTTGATCCTAAATCTCAGTTTATTAAAATTGTCAATGATAATCTTGTTAAGTTTTTGGGGGGCAAAAATTATGAGCTTAGCTTGCATCCTATTAATAAACAATCTTATATCCTTATGCTTGGGCTTCAGGGTTCTGGCAAAACTACAACGTGTGCTAAGCTTTCTTTAAGGCTTAAAAGAGAAAATAGAAAGGTGCTTCTTGTAGCTGCTGACACATTTAGAGCAGCTGCTGTAGAGCAGTTGAAAATATTGGGTGGTCAAATAGGTGTTCCAGTATTTTCACTTGAAGGTGAAAGGGATCCTATTAAAATTGTTAAAGCAGCTATGAGGTTTGCTAAATCTGAGTTTTTTGATTCTGTAATAGTTGATACTAGAGGACGACTTGAAGTTGAATCTTTGTTGATTGAAGAGATAAAAAGAATCAAGGATATTTTGCAACCCTCAGAAACCATTTTAGTTGTAGATTCTATGATGGGGCAAGTTGCGGTAAATATTGCTAAGGAATTTAATGAAAATGTTGGTCTTACTGGTGCAATATTTTCTAAGCTTGATTCAGATACTAGAGGAGGTGCTATACTCTCATTCAAGAGTATTTGTGCAGTTCCTATTAAATTTATTGGGGTTGGAGAAAAGATTGAAGATCTTGATTCCTTTTATCCAGAAAGAATTGCTTCTAGAATTCTTGGCATGGGGGATGTTGTTAGTCTTGTAGAGAAGATGCAAAGTGTTGTTGACAAGGAAGAGGCTATTAAGCTTGAAGAGAAAATCAGTAAAGCTAGTTTAAATTTTGAAGACTATCTAAGTCAATTTAGACGTATGAGGCAAGTGGGAGGGATTGCTAATTTTTTAAGTTTTTTACCAGGTGCTTCAAAGTCAATATTGAATAGTAGCAATTTAGATGAAGAAAGTTTTAACAAAGAAGAAGCTATTATTCTTTCTATGACTAAAAAAGAAAGGATAAATCCGGTGATTTTGAACAGTCCTTCAAGAAAAAAAAGAATAGCTTTGGGAAGTGGAACAACTGTTTTTGATGTTAATAAACTCATAAAAAAGTTTAGTCAAACAATTTTGATTATGAAAAAAATGAAAAATAAAGATTTTCAAAATAAGATTGCATCCCTTTTGGGAAAATAAGGAGGAATAAATTTGAGCGTTAAGATAAGATTGAAAAGGATGGGAGCTAAAAAAAGGCCTTATTATAGAATTGTAGTGATGGATTCTGCTTCTCCTAGAGATGGTAGAGCGATTGAAGAACTTGGTTATTATCATCCTGTTGAGAAACAGAATCAAATAAAAATTAAGGAAGATCGGATGAAGGATTGGATAAGTAAAGGAGCAATTCCGAGTGATACAGTGAGAATGCTTTTGAATAAAAACAACTTGAATTTGAAAAGTCAGGAGGTTTAGATGAAAGAATATGGAAGTGAAATTGAGCTTATAGAGTTTATAGTAAAGTCTCTTGTGGATAAGCAAGATGAAGTAAAGTTAAATGTAATTGAAGGGGAAAAGTCAACTATTTTAGAATTAAGAGTTTCTCAAAGTGATGTAGGCAAAATAATTGGAAGGCGAGGCCGTATTGCAAGAGCTATTAGAACTTTGCTTGGGGCTTGTGCTGCTAAAACTAATAGGCGAGTACAATTGGAAATTTTAGATTAATTTATGTTTATTAAAGGCGTTATATTATCGTCTTATGGAGTTAGTGGATATGCTAAGGTTAAAAGCATATCCACTAATTTTTGTGATTTTGTTAACCTGAAAAACAACAAAGTTCTTTTAAAAAAGAGCAATAGTTTTCCTATTGAGATTAAAGTTGTAGATGTTAATGTGAAGGGTAATTCCTTGTTTTTGAAGTTTGAAGGGATTAATGCTCCAGAGTTAGTTAAGCCTTTAATTGGTTTTGAATTGTGGGTTGATGATTCTCTTGCATCGAGCTTGGGAGAGGGCGAATATTATTTGGGTAGATTGATTGGCTATACTATTGTTGATGGCAGTAGAAGGTTGGGGGAAGTTGTGGCTTTTTTTGAATCTTTGAATAGTGTATTTCTTGAGGTTAAAGTGGGAGTTAAATTTTTTTTTATTCCTTTTTTGAGTGTTTATATTGGCAATATAGATGAGAGAGAAAAAACAATTGAACTTAAGGTTTTAGATCTTTTAAGATGAAATTTACAGTTATGTCTCTTTTTCCAGCAATAATTAAACCATTTTTTGAAAATTCAATAATGAAAAAAGCTATTACTAAAGGAATGGTAAGTTTTGAGCTTATTGATATTAAAAATTTTTCAAAAGACAAGCATAATAGATGTGATGATGTGCCTTATGGAGGTGGTGCTGGGATGGTTTTGAAGCCTGAGCCTTTGTCTTTTGCTCTTGAACACGTAGAAGCTTCTAAGAAAACAACAATATTTTTAAGTCCTTCTGGTATAAGATATACCCAAGATTTAGCTTATTTCTTGTCAAAAAAAGAGGAAATTGTTATAATTTGTGGAAGATATGAAGGAATTGATCAACGTATTGTAGATTTGTATGTTGATTTTGAGATTTCTATTGGGGATTATATTTTGTCCTCAGGAGAGATAGCAGCTCTAGTTTTGATAGATAGCATATATAGATTGCTCGATGGAGTGATAAATCCCAATTCTTTATTGGAAGAATCATTTGGTTTGAGAAATGGATTACTTGAATATCCTCATTATACTAGGCCTTATAATTTTATGGGTATGAAGGTTCCAGAAGTTCTTGTTTCAGGTCATCATGAAAATATAAAGAATTGGAGGCTTGGCAAGGCTAGAGAAAAAACTAAGAAAAATAGATATGATTTATACCTTAAATATTTGAAGATAATAGGAGAAGATGATGGATTTGATAAGAAAAATTGAAGCTCAAAATAAGAAAAATGAGACTTTTGTCTTTAATGTGGGAGACACTGTGAAGGTTGTTTATAAAATCATTGAGGGTAGTAATGAAAGATTGCAGAGTTTTGAAGGAATTATCATTTCTTTTCAAAACAAGGGGATTGGCAAAACATTTTTGGTTAGAAAAATTTCTTCAGGAGTAGGTGTTGAAAAAATTTTCCCAGTATATTCTCCTATTATAGAAAAAGTTGAAGTTTTAAAAAGAGGAAAGGTTAGAAGAGCAAAGCTTTATTATATGAGGAATAGAATAGGTAAGGCTGCTATGAAGATTAAGGAACGTCTGAATGTTAAAAAAGTTAAACATTAGATTTTAGATAATTTGAAATCTAAAATTAAATATTTTTATAAATTGGGTTGTGAGATAAGTAGATTTTCTTAATGTTAAAAGCCATTTTTAGATGTTTTGTTGTTTTACAAATTTTTATTTGGGGTTTGCTGTTTTAAGAAATAATTTTATCAAGCTTGACCTTGATTTGTTGCAATTAAAATATTAATTGCCTGTTTTTATTGATTTCAATATGGATTAATGGTATCTTTTTCTTTTAAAAAACGTAAAATTTTAGTTTTTGTGTTTCTTTTTTTGGGAAGTAAGTATTTATTTTGTTGTCGTTAAGGAGAGTTGATTTTGAAATATACTCAAAGTAAATTTAAGGGTAATGATTTTCAAAAAGGCAATAAGCGTTTTTATGGTTTTAAGAATAAAAGGTTAAATCCTGAAAGTAAAAGCCAAAATGTTGCTCTGCCAGACAGTTCTAAGAATAGGTCAACTATTGTGAATTCAGATAAACAAAATATTTTTAAAGGTAGATTTAGGAAAAGAAGTAAAAAATTCAAAACAAGAATAACTCTTGACATTACTTGTGCTATTTGTGGGGAAAAAATAAATGATCTTGTTTTTAGCATGTCTTTAAAAGTTGAAAATGAAGATAAACCTGTTCATTTTGACTGTGTTATCAATAAATTAACGATTGAAAACAATCTCTCAAATAATGAAAAACTAGTTTACAGGGGTGTTGGTAAGTTTTTTGTTGTAGATACATCCTCTAGGGGAGAGTATTTGTATTTCAAAATCATTAGAGAAATTGAATTTGAAAATTTAGAAGAACAACCAGTATGGCGCAAAAAAATTCTTAAAGATATCAATAGAGGATTTAGGCTTTGTTGATATGAAGGTAGCAGTTTTTCCAGGATCTTTTGATCCTATTACTTGGGGGCATATTGATTTGATTAAAAGATCATCGGCTATTTTTGACAAGGTTGTTGTTTTGGTAGCTAAAAACAAATCAAAAAAATATTTGCTAAGTGATGCAGATAGGTTTAGTCTTACAAGGGATGTTATTTTATCTTTAAATTTTTTAAATGTATTTGTAGATAAATACAGTGGATTTATTGTTGATTATGCATTAATTAATTCTATTAATTTTATTGTTAGGGGAATTAGAGCTTTTAATGATTTTGATATAGAGTTTGAGAGATACCTTGTTAATAATAAGCTAGATTTTAAAATTGATACTATATTTTTGCCAAGTAGTGCAGAATATTTGTACGTAAGGTCGGATTTTGTAAAAGAATTAATGACTAAAAAAGATGTTGATCTTTCTCATTTTGTTCCAGAATTGGTATCTAATAGATTGAAATCTAAGTTTATTGACAAATGACTTGGATAATATATATTATTAAGATAATTTAGTTTAAAAGCAGGAGAAAATAATGGCTGTTCCAAAATTTAAGCCTTCAAAATCTAGGAGTAGAACAAGGCGTAGTATAAATATGAGAAAGAAAATCCCGCAATTTCAAGAATGCTCTAATTGTGGTACTCTTGGAGTAAGGCACAGAATATGTTTAAAATGTGGATATTATAGGAATAACCAATATCTAGAAATAGGTTTATAGTTTGTAGCAAGGAAGGTATATTCATGGATCATGATGAAATTTTTAGTAAGGTTAGGTCTATTATATCTGAGCAACTTGATAAAAAAGAAGATGAGATTACTGTAGATTCTAGATTTGTTGAAGATCTTAGTGCAGATAGTCTTGATATTTATGAGCTTTTGTATTTACTTGAAGAGGCTTTTGATGATAAGATCCCAGAGAACGAAGCTAATGAATTTGAGACGGTAGGTGATGTTGTTAATTTTATTAAAAAGAGAAAAGGTTGATGAAAAAAAATTCTTCCGATTTTTGTTTTAGTAGCGAAAGAAAAGTTCAATTAATTGAATTTTTGGAAAATTTGAGCATTAATTTTAATGATTTTGATTTATTAAACACAGCATTGAGTCACTCATCGTACTCCAATGAATTGGATCAAAAATCTAGTAATAATGAGAGATTGGAATTTTTGGGAGATTCTGTGCTTAATTTGATTATCACAGATCATCTTTATAGAACTTACCCTAATAAAAGTGAAGGAGAGCTTAGCAAAGCTAGATCTTATATTGTTAGTGAAGATTCTCTGTCTAGTATTGCTAGAGAGATTGATCTTGGTTCCTATATTTTGCTTGGGAGAGGAGAAGAAAGTAATGACGGTCGCAATAAAAAAGGTATTCTTGCGGATGCTATTGAAGCTTTTGTAGGCGCTATTTATCTTGATAGTGGGTTTTCAATGGCAACAGACTTTGTGGTTGGGCTTTTTGACATGTATATAAGGCTCATGTTTAATAGGGGTGATTTTAAAGATTATAAGAGTTTATTACAAGAATATGTTCAAAAAAAATATAAAATCTCACCAAGCTATAAGCTAGATAAGGAAATAGGCCCAGATCATGACAAAGTTTTTTGTGTTGAACTTTATGTTGGCGAAAAGTTTATATCAAATGGAAAGGGTAAATCTAAAAAAGAGGCCGAAATGAGAGCAGCTGAAGTGGCTTTAAAAGCTATGGAAGACATTAATCTTTAAGGCTTTTGTTTTTTCTATAAGATAATGTTTATTATTAAGTTTGGGATTTTCAATTACATGGCTTAGGAGTATGTTTAAAATTTTCCCTATATTTTTATTTTCTATTTGTTTTAGATTTTGAATGTCTTGACCGTTTATTTTTAAGTCTTTTAAAGAGAGGGGATTTTCGAGTAATTTTTTTCTTTTTATGTTTTTTATTATAAATAAATATTTTTTCTTTTTTCCTTTTAGGGCTTTGTATATGTCAATTATTTCTTTATAATGTTCTCTTGTGCTTTTGCTAAGTAAATATCTAATCTCGCTTAATTTTCTGACATTAAAAATATTGTTATTATCAATTATGTTTCTATAAAATAAAATTAGCCCAATTTCTTTATTTGAAAATTTAAGTAAAGTTAATTTTTCTTTTAGTTCTTTTATAGGTTTTTTAATTGTCAATATAGTAATCGCTTTTAGATAAAACTTGTCTTTGCTCAACAAAACAGTTTTTTTGATTAATTTTGCTTTTATTTCCAGGTTGAAAAAATTCTTAAAAAAATCAACTTTTTTAAGATAATAAATTCCTTTTTGTATGTTTTTGCCTTCTAATAATTTATGAAATTCATTTTTTATTCTTTCTTTTGAAATAATTAAAATATTTTCTTTTTTGTATTTCATTGAAATTAGAGTATTTTTTTCAATGTTAAAATTTAGTGTGGATGAAAATCTTGCTGCTCTTAATATTCTAAGAGCGTCTTCTTCAAACCTTTTATTTGGGTTTCCTATGCATCGTATTATTTTTTTATTAAGATCTTTTTTCCCGTCATAGCAATCTATTATTTTAAAGTTAAAAATATCCATTGCAATTGCATTGATTGTAAAATCTCTTCTTTTAAGATCTTTGATTAAATTTTTAGTATATTCTACTTGTTTGGGTGCTCTTTTGTTTTCATATTCTTTTTCTATTCTGTATGTTGTGATTTCAAAGATTTTTTTATTAAAAATAATACTAATTGTGCCATGTTTTATTCCTGTTTTAATGTTATTTGGGAACAATTCTATTATTTCTTCTGGAGTTGCATTGGTTGCAAAATCAAAATCGCAAGGTTGTTTATTAAGTAGCAAGTCTCTTAAAGCTCCTCCAACTAAAAAAAATTCGTAGTTGTTTTTTTTAAATATTTTACCGATTTTAATTATGTTTTGACTATTCTTGCCTAGATTCATATAAAATTATATTATAGTGTAAACTAATTTTTTTCTAAAATTAGTTTACAATTTTAATTTATTTGAAGTATGTTATAAGTAGTGCTTTTATTTTTTAAAATGGTTTTATTGAGGTTTTATGAGGAGTAATAACAATAGTGTTTACAACGCTATAGGTCAGCTTTCAAAAGAGACTAAAAATAGGTTGATGAATGATATAAGAAAAAGCTTAGGTTTGAATTCTTCTGAGTTTGTTTTGCCTAATTGTAACAATGAACCTTATTCTGATTCCCAGCTTGAAAAATTTCTTTCAGGGCGCTTAATGGAAGAATCATTTTTTATGAAAATATGGTTAACTATTTTGAATTTTTTTCAGAAGGATAAAAGTAAAGAAGATATTTATAAAACATATGTCATAAAAAACCTAGAAAATCAAATTAATGAAATGTGCAAAAATCCAGTAATAGATTTTAAGAGAGAATGTTTGCATGTTGGTTTTGTAGAGATGTTTTTTAATGTTTGTCGCTATTCAATGGAATTGAAAGAATTTTTTAGAAAGCTAGAAAAAGGCAGTATTGTTGTTGAGCAAACTATTTTGGAGATTATTCAAAATAAAGTTCTTCATTCTAAGAAAAATTTGGAAGATTTTTTAGATGAAGGGGAATATGAGCTTTTTTTGAAAAAAGAAAAGACTCAAAACAATTTAGAAGAATCGCTTAAGTCCAAAATAAATGAATATATTAATTCTATTCCCTCTGATACTTACAGAACTATATCTGATACTTTTGAATTTTATTATGTTTTTAATAGCTTGGCTTTTTTCCCTTATAAATCCTTTTTTTCGTTTTTTAATGTAGATCTTTTAGATAATATTGAAAATGTTAATATTGTTGATCTTGAGATTGGTTTTGGAACTAGCTTTTCAAGTGTTAGCAAGTATTTGAATTATTTTTTTGATATTTTGTACACATTAAAAGATATTGAGATAGATGAAGATATTGTAAAAAGCATTATATCAAATTATTTTTTAATATCTGATGATATTAGCAATTCAGAAATAATTTCAAAGGAAGATCATTCTTCTAGAGTAGAATATGTATTGAAAAATGTTTTATCGATTGTTTCTAAGATTGTTGGTTTATCTAGAACTTTGCCTTATTTAGATATTTTTAGAGTGTATTGCAAAAATCCAGTTGCGTCTCCTAAAAGGTATGTACCTTTTTTTGATGTGAAAAGTTTTTATGAAAACATTTTATTTTTAAATGTTATGGGTCAGGCTATTAAAAGACGTGATAGTTCCTTAAAAATTCTTGTGATTAGGGAAATAAAAAGCCTTGTTAAAGACCCTAGTGCAATTTTAAATTTAAAGGGTGAGATTTTTAGCGAATTCAATCTTAGTCGCTATAGTTTTAAAAAATTGTATTTTCTTAATGATTTTTTTAAAAATATATATGATGTTAGAATGATGGAAGTTTTAAGAACCATAAATAATATAGTATTAATTAATAATCATGACTTGAGAAATATATATGTTGACATTGAAAATAATATTACTGTTTTGAAAAAAGAAATTTATAATATTTACTTTGAGATTGATTATAAAAATGAAGAATTTGAAAGACATAAAAGAGAGAGTAGGATTGATGATCCTTATAAGGAAAGGATTTTAAAGTGGTGTTTAAATGAATCGGTTTTTATTGATAAGGTTGCAAATAGATTTGTAGATTATTTTATTGAACTTAAAAAAAGATATTTGACCCTTTTAGAAAATCATAATGTTTTTATTCAAAAATCTTTAACAGTTTCTTACAAGTCAATGGTAAATGAAAATAAAAAAATTACATTAGCTGATGTTATTGGGAATCTTTTAGAAATCATTAGTCAAGCACTTTTTATAGTAAAAAATTTATAAATTTTATGGAAACTTTTAAAGTAAAAAATCTAAGGCGTTTTTCAAATTTTATTAGAATTTTAGTTATTGTATTATTTTTAAATTCTTTGTTGAGTTTATTTGTTTTTTTAGCCGGCTCTTACAATATTTTTGTTTACAATTTTCAGAGGTTTTATCTCGATCTTACTATTGTTTTGAGCTCTGTGTCTTTTGGGCTTGAATCTACTAGGTTGATATTTTTTTATTTATTGAGAAATAAAAAAATCAATTATTGTATAATTTTAATTTTTAGCTTTATTATTTTTTTTTGCGCTTTTGTTTTCAAAATTTTTCTTTCTGGCAACAAATAGATTACAGATAAATTGTATTAATTATTTGCAATTATTCTATTGACTAATGAGTTGTATTTTTATAAACTAACTATTAGTTTATTATTTGCCGACTTAGCTCAGCTGGCCAGAGCAGCGGTCTTGTAAACCGCAGGTCGTCGGTTCGACTCCGACAGTCGGCTTTTAGGGGCGGTACCGAAGTGGTTAACCGGGGCAGACTGTAAATCTGTTGGCTTTGCCTACGTGGGTTCGAATCCCACCCTCCCCATCTCGTGTAGTTATAAACGATTGTCTTTTCTATAATTTTTGATTGCGATTTTTTAAAGGTGTTGTATCGTTTTATTATGGTATTTGTACTTTTATCTATTTAAAAGAGTTCTTATTGATTGTAAAAAGATTATGTTAATTATTGATTAAAATTTTTAATTTATGCTTAAAGAGTAATTAGCAAATACTTTTGATTGGCTAGGAGATTCTTGTGCTTATGAAAGTTGGGAAAGTATTTATTTTTTTGTTCTTTTTAGGGTCCATTTTATCAATTTTTATATATTTTTTAAATTTATCTTCTTTAGCTGATGGTTTAGTTTATGAATTTGATGTTGAGAAAGGGTGGGGGGTTAAAAAAATAGCCAAAGAGTTGAAAAAACAAAAATTAATTAAATCTGAATTATTTCTTATTTTTATCTCGTATATTTTTGATAGTGACAAACAATTTAAAGAAGGAAGATATTTAATTAATAGAAGTCTTTCTACTTTTGAGATATATAAAGAACTTTTAAGAGGATCTTCTAATGTAAACATTGATGTTACAATTCCTGAAGGGTATACTAGTAGAAGAATTGCTTTTAAACTTAAGGATTTTTCTATTATTGATGACATTCAAGATTTTATTTTTTTGATCAACGAAAAATCATTTATTTCTGAGCTTGGATTTGATTATGATTCTCTTGAGGGGTTTTTATTCCCAGATACTTATAAATTTTATAAGGGCATAGAAATAAAAAATGTTGTTCGCATGTTTGTTGATAATTTTTTTAATAAGCTTAAATCCATAGGTGTAGTTTTTAGTGATTATTCTAGTAAAGATTTTTACAATAGAGTAATAATAGCATCTATTGTTGAGCGTGAGTATAGGGTTAAAAGTGAAGCTTCAATAATGTCTTCAGTTTTTTATAACAGAATAAGGTCTGATATGGCGTTACAATCTTGTGCTACTATTGAATATGTTATTACAGAAGAGTTAGGGCGAAGTCATCCTAAAAGAATTTATTTTTCAGATTTAGAGCTGGATTCTCCTTATAATACATATATTAACAAAGGGTATCCCCCTACTCCAATTTCAAATGCTGGTGTTGTTTCTCTGCAAGCAGCGTTTTTTCCAAGAAATACGCAGTATTTATTTTTTGTGGTAAAAGATCCTAAGTTGGGTACACATCAATTTTCATCAAATTATTCTTCACATCTTTTAGGAGCAAAAGATTATATTAAAAATTTTATTACTAAGGATTAAGAAGTATGGAGTATTTACAAACCGCAGCTTCAATGAAAGCTAAATTTGATATTGTGGTTGTTGTGGAGCAATACATTAAACTTGTTAAATCTGGATCTACTTATAAAGGTCTTTGTCCTTTTCATGCTGAGAAAACCCCTTCTTTTTCTGTAAATTCTTTGCAAGGATATTTTTATTGTTTTGGGTGTAAAAAGAGTGGAGATGTTATTAGATTTTTAATGGATATGGAAAAAATCAACTACAATGATGCTCTCAAGGCTTTATGTAAAAAATTTGGGGTTTACTACAATGATGTAAAAATAAATCGAGAGGGTGATAGGAAAAATGAAAATAAAGATATAGTTTCAAAAATTTATTCTTTGAATTCTAGATTAATCAATACTATTAAATTTTTTTTGAATAAAAACAAAAAAGTTTTAGATTACGTTTTAAAAAGTAGATCAATATCTAAGGAAGTTGTTGATTTGTTTGAGCTTGGTTATTTACCATTTAATGTTAAAGATGGTTTAGATCTTCATGATTTTCTAGTTTCAAAAGGATATTCTTTTGAAATATTGAGAAAAAGTGGTTTATTCTCAAAAACAAATCTCAAAGCTTCTATTTTATCTCAAAGATTGATTTTTCCAATTAAAGATTTTAAAGGAAATGTTGTTGGCTTTGGAGGTAGAGATTTAGACGGTAAAGGCTCTAAGTATATTAATTTAAGTGAAACTGAAGTTTTTAAGAAAAAAGAGCTTCTTTATGGATTTTATGAGGGATTTGATGACATTAAATCAACAAAGTCAGTTATTTTAGTAGAAGGTTATATTGATGTTCTTGCTTTTTTTACATCTGGGATTAGAAGGGCTGTGTCTACTCTTGGCACTTCTTTTTCAAAAGAACATCTTGCTTTGATTCAAAGATATGCTGATGAGATAATATTTGCTTTTGACAGTGATGATGCTGGGCTTTCTGCTACTTTAAAAGCTTATCAAATTTGTTTGCCATTTAACATTAATGTTAGCGTTGTTAAAATTGATTTAGGTAGTGATCCTGCAGATGTTCTTAAGAATGAGGGTTCCGGTTCTTTGCAGAAAATTTTAAATAATAGATGTGATGCTTTTGAATATCTTTTAGATATTTATTCTAATAAATATGATTTAAATAAAACTGTAGACTTGAATGCTATGATTAATTTATTTTTGAATTTGATAAATTTGTCAAAAGTAGATACTCAGAAAAAAATTTTTTTGGAAAAGTTAAGCAATAAGCTTGGAATTGGTGTTACAACTTTATTAAAAGATTACTATAGGATAAAAGAAAGGTTTGTAGTTGACAATAATAAAAGAAATTTGTATGCTCATAATGATGATTCTTACGAGAGGTATTTAATAGTAGCTTTGTTGAAAAATTTTAGTTATTTTGGTACAATAAGGCGCAATATTGTTGATAGCGATTTAATCGATATCAACGCTAGAAAAATTTTTATGTGCTTTGAGGATTTATCTGAAAATAATGAAGATTTTACATTGTTAGATTTAAAAAGAAGTTTAAAGGATAACTATAAAGTTAGTGAAGTTTTTTTTGAAGAAATGTTAAATTCTGAATTTGAAGTGGATGATGAGATGATCATTCACATTTTACTTGCAATCAAAAGAAGAAAATTGGATTCTCGTGTTTTGCTTTGTAAAAGAAGATGTGATGGGGATTTTTTGGTAAATGCTAAGATTCAAATAAACGAGTTAATGTTTTTAAACATGCAGAGAAAAAATTTAAAAGTCTATTTAGATGATGTCCCAGGGAGTTGAATTTTGCCGGATTTGGAAAAGAAATATTTGGAACTGATAGAAGGAATTATTGCTCATTTAGCGAATAGAAAATCTCTTAGTTTTAGTGAATTATCAAATTTACTTCCCGATGACATATTAGAACCAGAGACTCTTGATTGTATTTGTACAGTACTTGAGGATAGGGGAATAAGGTTGGTTAATAAAGCTCCAGAATTAGATGTGGTTGGCACCGAAGATGAGGGTAATGAAGAGGAAGAGATGGACATTGAATCTGGTAGAAATTTTATGATTCTAGATGATGGTTTCCAAAGTGACGCTGATATTGATATTGATGACAAGTTGGATGATTGTGATGAAGATATTATTTCTGTTAAAGACGATTTGGGTTCAGGGTATGTTAAAAACAATGTTTTTAAAGATACCCATTCAGAAGATCCAATAAAGCTTTATTTGAAAGAAATAGGGAAAGAGTTCTTATTGACAGGCAATCAAGAAGTTGAACTTGCAAAACAGATGGATTCTGGAGAGAGTATAATTGAAAATATTCTCAAAAATGACGGACTTGTTATAGAAAACTATTACAATCTTGTTAATGTTATTTATTCAAGAATGGAAAGGGAAGAGTTTTTTAAAAGAGAAAAGGATAAGGATAAAGAGAGTAATCCGGATTATTATAATAAAAAAAAAAGAATTGCTTCTTTTTACAAGATTCCTTTAAAGCCAATTCAAGATCGTTTAATAAGCTATGTAGATAATAAACATAGAGTATATGAGCTTGGGGGGGATATTTTTGAAAAAAATTTAAAAAGGGAAAGGTTAGCCTTAAAAGAGCTTTTACGAGACATTCCTTTATATCAAGATGAACTGAGGATTTTTTCAGATGATTATATTGATTCTGCTAACAAAATAAAAGATTTGCAAAGACAGCAAAGAATGATTCTGAGCAGGTTGAAAATAGAAAAAATAAGAGATCTTAGAGTGCTTGGGAGAGATTTAACTATTGCCGAGAAAAGAATAGAAATAGAAAAATCTCTTAAACTTAAAGAAGATACCATTAAGGAGCAGATCACAGAGGCTCAACTCGCTCAAAAAGAACTTGAGAGAATTGAAATGTATTATGAATATCCAATGGATAAGATAATAAGCATGTCAGAAGAGATTGCTAAAGGCAAGCAAATGATGCAGCATGCTAAGGATCAGTTGATTAAGGCAAATTTAAGGCTTGTTGTAAGCATTGCCAAGAAATATGCAAATAGAGGTCTTCATTTTTTTGACCTTGTTCAAGAAGGTAATATTGGATTAATTAAGGCTGTTGAAAAGTTTGAATATAAGCGGGGCTTTAAGTTTTCAACTTACGCTACTTGGTGGATTAGACAAGCTATAACAAGATCTATTTCTGACCAAGCTCGTACAATTAGAGTTCCTGTGCACATGATCGAACAAATAAATAGGCTTAATAGAGAAACTAGATATTTGATTCAAGTTTTAGGAAAGGATCCTACAGATGAAGAGCTCTCAGATAGACTTGGATGGGAGCTTAAAAAGGTTAAAACTGTAAAAAGTGTTTCAAGAGAGCCTGTTTCTCTTGAAACACCAATTGGAGAAGAAGAAGATTCTGTTCTTAGTGATTTTATTGAGGATAAGGCAATAAAAAATCCTGCAAATCATACATCTTTTGTAGTTTTGCAAGATCAAATAAGAGCAATTCTTGGGACTCTTCCTGAAAGAGAGCAGGAAGTTGTAAAAATGAGATTTGGCCTTGAAGATGGTTATTCTTTAACTCTTGAAGAGGTTGGACTTCATTTTAATGTTACAAGAGAAAGAATCAGACAAATTGAATCTAAGGCATTAAGGCGCCTTAAAAATCCCAAAAAAACTCAAAAATTAAAAGATTATCTTGAAGATTTAAATTGAATATGGAGGATTGATGGAGAGTAATATTGATACATTGAAAAAGCTTGAAGTTATATATAAGTCTAAGTTTGAGCTTGAAGAAAGGCAAAAAAGTATTCCTAAGTATTTGGAGATGAAAAAAATTCAGATTGAAGAGTTATCTAAAGTTTTAATTGATTTGCAACAAAAGTTTAAGGAATATCAAAAAGAAGACTCTGCTTTAAAGTTAGATATTCAAGACATTAATTCAAGAAAGAGCAAGGCAGAAGAAAAAATTGACAGCATTAAAACTCAAAGAGAATACGAAGCTCTTGAAAAAGAGCTTCAGGTTATTATTGACGATGAAGTTACAATTAGAAAAAAAATGACACATGTTAATGGACTTAAGACGAGAATAGAAAAGGAAATATTAGATGTTAGCGATAAGTACAGTAAAGAGGAAGAATGTTTTAAGTCTGAGAGTAATAGTTTTGAATTAGAGCTTTTAGAAATTAAAAAGAGACTTTTAGAAATAGAAAGTGAAGAGTTAAATTGTTCTTCTAAAATGAATGAAGATTTTTTATTTAAATTTCAAAGAATAATAAGGAATAAATCAAATGGAGTTGTTCCTTTGATCGACAATGTCTGCAAAGGTTGTCATATGATACTTCCTATTGAATTTGCAAATAAAGTAAGGCGCGAACCCAATGATATTAAATTTTGTCCTTATTGCAGTAGAATACTCTATTATCAGGATAAAATTCAAATGAGCGATGAAATAATTCCTGGTAGTTTGGCAGATCTTGTTGAATAAAATTTATTAATTTGATACTTTTTATTTAAGCTGACAGTCAGCCATCGCTTAGGTTTCTAATATTTTAAAACTTAAGAGGAAAGTCCGAGCTCCAATAAGAACATAATGCTAGGTAATACCTAGGGGTTTTAAACCTAAGAGAGTGTCACAGAAAATTACCGCCACAAAAGGTAAGGGTGAAAAGGTGAGGTAAGAGCTCACCGCTTATTTAGTAATAAATATAGGCAAGATAAACCTCATTAGGAGCAAGATCAAGTATGTAAGCTTCCTTTGTTCTTGAGGCATGCTTACGGGTAGATCGCATGATTTTTTTAGCGATAAAAAAACAAGAGAGATGATGGCATAGTACAGAACTCGGCTTATGGGTGTCAGCTTAATTTCATAAGCTTAAAAGAGAGTTTTAAATGGAAATGAGATATTTAAGATATGTTTTTTACTTACTTATGATTTTCATTTTTATTTTTTTAATTTATTATATTATATTTTATTTTAAATCTTTTTCTAATTCTTATTTAAAAGCAGGGCCAACAGAAGTTGATTTGCTTTTACTTTGGGATAAAAAAGAATATAAAGAAATAATAGATTATGCTGAGAATGATATTAAAAATAATAGATTTAATTTTAATTTAAATTTGCTTTTGGGATTTTCATATTTTTATTATTCTTTAATAATAAGTGAAGGATATTTAAAAGGAGAATTTTTAGATAAATCTATAGAAAGATTAAGATTTCTAATTTCTATAAATGATGGTGTCTCTATAGGCCCTTTATATTATATATTAGGGAAGGCATATTCTCATAAAGGAGAGTTTTATAGCGAACTTGCTGTAAAATTTTTGAAAAAGGCTTTGAGTTTTGATAATTTTGATTTTATGAACATTAAGGAAGATATTTTTGAATATTTGGGGTATTCGTATCAGCTTTTAAGAGATTACAAATCTAGCTTAAAGTTTTTTGAAAAAGCTTATAATGAGAATAGGTCTGATTTAGTACTTTGGAGTTTAGCTTATGTTAATTACAAATTGAATGATATAAACAAGAGCGTTGAGTATATAGAAAAAATAATAAAAGAAGATAACGGGAAATTGTTAAAGGGCGAGAAAACTGATGAAAATTTAATTCAAAAGGTGTATTTGCTTTACGGAGACATTCTCTTAGATAAGGGTGACTATGATAGTGCTTTTAATTACTATAATAAAGTTCTAGAAATTAATAGTTCAAATTCTAGCGTTTATGTTAAAATAGGAGATATATATAGGAGAAGAGATAAAGATTATCCTAAAGCTAGGAAATACTGGAGAGAAGCTCTCAATCTTAATCCTTATTTGGAATCAGCAAGAGAGAGGCTTGGAATTACTTTGGAAGACTTTTAGGGAGGTTGATTTGAATTTGTTTAAGTCTTTTTTGATAGATATTGGAATTGATCTTGGAACATGTAATACGTTAGTTTATATTAAAGATTATGGTGTGGTTATGAGTGAGCCTTCTGTTGTTGCAATAGATATTACTAAAGGCAATAGAGTTGTTGCTGTTGGTCGAAATGCTAAGAAAATGCTTTGGAAAACTCCAGAAAATATTAAGGCCGTGCGTCCACTTAGGGATGGAGTTATTGCTGATATTGAGAATACAGAGAAGATGATTAAATATTTTATTAATCAAATCTTTTCTCGTAAAAAATTGTTTTTTAAGCCAAGAATGGTAATAGGTGTTCCAACTTGCATTACAGAGGTTGAACGAAGAGCTGTAAAAGAGAGCGCAATGAATGCTGGTGCAAGAGAGGTTAAGGTAATAGAAGAATCTCTTGCTGCTGCTATTGGATCTGATATTCCTATTTTTGAGCCTACAGGTCACATGGTGTGTGACATTGGAGGTGGGACTACAGAAATATCGGTTATCTCTCTTGGTGGTATGGTTGTAAGTAGAGCTATTAGAACTGGTGGTGATGAATTTGATGAGAGTATAATAAAGTATATGAGAAATTCTCATAATATTATAATCGGTCAGCAGACAGCAGAAAAATTGAAAATTAAGATAGGCAATGTATATCCTGATGTTCAAAATTTGAGGGTAGAAAAAATAGATATTAAGGGTACAGATGCTGTTACTGGTCTTCCTAGGAAGCAACTTGTTGATTCTATGGAGGTAAGAGAGTCTCTGCAAGAACCCATTAATATTGTTGTGGATGAAGTTAAGCGTACTCTTGGGGCAACTCCCCCAGAGCTTGCTACAGACATTGTAGAGCGTGGCATTATTTTAACAGGGGGGGGAGCTCTTCTTAAGGGTTTAAATAGACTTCTTTCAAAAGAGACAGGAGTTCCTGTTTATGTTGCTGACAACCCTCTTCTTTCTGTGGCTGTTGGTGCTGGATTATTTTATGATTATGCCAATAGAATAGATATTAGTAAAAATATTTATAGTTTTATCAATGAATAAGTTATGAATTTTCTTGTCAAATTCAAGAATTTTATCAAAGTGTTTTTTGTATTGATAGTTTCTTTTGTTTTTATGATTTATGATTCAAGCAGTATTCAAAGGAGAAGAACTGATAATTTTTTGTTTTTTACTTTTAATTCTTATATTCAAAGTAGGATGCATGGATTTTTTAGCTTTATTTCCAATGTTTTTAAAACTGTAAACGAATACAAGAATTATAAGGACAAGATAGAATTTTATAAAAAAAGGATACAGCAGCTTGAAATAGTAACTCAGAATATACAGTCACTAAGACAAGAGAATGTTCGTCTTAAAGAGCAATTAAATTTTTATTTATCAAGTTCTAATGATTTTATTTCAGCAGAAATTATATATCTAAATTATTCAAATATATCAACTTTAATGGCTATTAATAAAGGATTCAATGATGGGATAGAAAAGGATATGATAGCAGTTGCATATCAAGATGGATTTAGTGGGCTTGTAGGCAAAGTTGTAAAGGTTTATTCTAATACTGCTAAAATTTTGCCCTTGACTAATTTTGAAAATTTTGTGTCTGCAAGAATTCAAAGTAGTAGGTTTATAGGCCTTATAGAAGGCAATGGTCATGGCAAGAAACTTGAAATGAATTATGTTAATAAACTTGCCGAAAAAGATTTGAAGATAGGCGATTCTATTGTTACTGCTGGATTTAGTGAATATCCAGTTGGTATTTATATTGGAAAGATTACAAATTTCCATATTCTTGAATACAATTCTCTTTTAAAAATAGAAGTCGAGCCAGCCATAGCTTTAGATAAGCTTGAGTATGTTTTTCTTGTTAAAAACAACAAAGAGATTAGTGATTAATGGCATCGTTTTTTACATATTTTATTTCTAGTGCATTTTTAGGTAAAATTTTCCAACACTATTTTGCAACTTATTTTTATTTTTCAATAGATATTTTTTTAATTTTTCTAGTTTTTAATTCTCTAAATTTTATTTTTAATGTGGGATTGTTATCTAGTATTTTTTATGGTCTTCTTATGGACTATTTTACGGGATTACCACTTGGATTTTTTGTTTTCGGATATACACTAATACTTTATTTTATTGTCAAGATAAAGTTGTTAATGCCTAAAAATATGCTTAGTATAACAATATTTTTTATCCTTTCAAAAATTACAATATGGTTTTTGGCCGTTTTATTTTGTGATTTTGTAGATTTAAAATCTTTTAATTATTCAATTTTTAACCTTGATCTTGTTGTAAATATAATGTTTATTAACTTTTTATATCCAATTCAAAATTATTTTACTAAAAATTTTTATTCTTTTAAAGAGGATTATTAATGGGCATTATCACAAATTTTAGATACAAGTTTGGCATATTGTTTTTAATAGCAGTTATGTTGTTTTATTTAGCAATTTTATTTCAAATGCAGATTGGCAAGCATTTGTTTTACGACAGGGAAGCAAATGTTTTTTTATCAAGATTAGAAAAAATTAATGCCTCAAGAGGTGAAATCTTAGATTCTAATTCTAATATTTTGGCAAATAATTTAACTATGTTTGTTTTAAAAATAAGTTTGCAGCAGTATTATAATATGCCTGTTGCTACAAGAAATGAGATGATAGACTTTTTATCAAGCACTCTAGATATTGATAAATCGATTATTTTGTCTAAACTTCAAGAGCCTGGTGGTTATCTTAAAGATGTTGAAATAATTGAGTTAACTCCTAAGATGCTGTTTAAGATCTCTGAAAAAAAATTTTATTATCCTGCTCTTTTGTGGACCTATTCTTTTAAGCGTAACTATTTAGTTGACGATTCATATTCACATTCAATTGGGTATGTTGGGAAAATAAATCAAAGAGAGCTTAGAACGTTTTATAATGTTAGCGGGTATGATAATACTTCTACAATTGGGAAGTTGGGTATTGAGCAAGTTTATGACAATTATATTAGAGGAAAAGAGGGATTAATTAAATATAAAGTAGATTCTAAGGAAAGAAGAATAGATGATGGTTCTATTATAAGGAATATGACGCCAGGTAATGATGTTGTGCTTAATATTAATAAAGATATTCAAGATCTTACTAAGAATGCTTTAGGTAAAAGGCACGGTGCTATTGTAGTATTAAAACCATCAACAGGTGCTGTTCTTGCTCTTCATAATTATCCTTATTATTCTATGACGGATGTTTATAATAAATATAATAAGGAAGATTACTCTTTTTTAAATAAAGCGGTTCAATCTGTTTATCCACCGGCGTCTATTTTTAAGTTAGTTGTTGCTGCTGCAATTCTTGAAGAGGGAGTTATAGACAAAGATCGTAAAATTTATTGCCCTGGATATTTTAAAGTTGGAAATAGAATTTTCCATTGTTGGAAGCCTGGTGGTCATGGGTATGTTAATTTAGAAGAGGCGGTTGCTCATTCTTCTAATGTTTATTTTTATACACTTGGGCTTAAATATCTTGGAGTTGATAAAATTAGAAAATATGCAAAAGAATTTGGATTTGGAGAAAAAACAGAAATTGATTTACCAAATGAAGTATCTGGTCTGCTTCCTAGTCCTGGATGGAAAGAGAAAACTTTTAATCAGCCTTGGGTAGGGGGAGATACTGTAAATTTTTCAATAGGCCAAGGATTTTTGAATGCTACTCCTATGCAGATTGTTAATATGGTTGCTATGATTGCGAATGAAGGTGTTGTATATAAGCCTAGAATTGTAAATAAAATTTTAAAGGGTGGTACTAATGAAGTTCTTCTTGAGAATAAGCCAGAAATACTTAGAAAGACAAGCCTTATTAGTAAAAGCACATTTAAGCTTTTAAAAAAATATATGAGAAGTGTTGTAACTTATGGTACAGCAAAATATGCAGTTATTACAAAAGCTGTTAAGGTCGGAGGCAAAACGGGGACTGGTCAGACTGGTATAGATGGTTTTGAAAACAGTTCTTTTGTAGGACTTGCTCCTTATAATGGTCCAGTTAATAATCAGATTATTGTTTTTAGTTTGGTTGAGGCAAAAAGCAATATTGATTGGTGGCCTGCAAAATCTACAGATTTAATAATGCAAGGTATTTTTGCAAACCAAAGTTATGAGGATCTTCTTAAAGATTATAGGCCATGGTATATTAGGTAAATTAATGGCGGTTTTTAGAAAAAATTATGATTATTTAGCTTTAATAAGCTTACTTATAGTTTCTTTTGTTGGGATATTATTGATTTATTCAAGTGATTATAATGTTAGCGGATCTTTAACTAAGAATGAATATATAAAGCAAACTTTTTGGGTAATTATTGGATTTTTTTTAATTTTTGTAGTGGGTAAGTATGATTTAAAATTTGTTTACAGCATGATTTATCCTTTATATTTTTTATTAATATTGGCTTTAATTTTTACTTCAATTTTTGGAATGACCGTAAATGGAGCAAGGTCTTGGATTGGTATATGGAAATTTGGAGGACAGCCTTCTGAATTTGGTAAGATTATTGTCATTTTAACCCTTTCAAAATTTTATGCTGAAAAAAAAGGTTATAATGAATTTTTCACCTTTATCTTTGCATTTCTTTTAATTTTTCCATCAGTAATTCTTATATTATTGCAACCTGATTTTGGTACAGCGATAGTATATTTAACCATTTTTATATTTATTTCTTTTTTTGCAGGAATAGATTTACATTATGTTTTATCATTTGCTTTAATAGGATTTTTTTCGTTTGTTTTTGCAATTTTGCCAGTTTGGTATGAATATAAGGTAAGTATGGGCAATGTATTTTATCTTATTTTTTCAAATCCTTTTTATTTTAGGCTAACAATAGGGGTATTGATTTTAATACTTTTGATTTCTGCTTTAGGATTTTTTATTGCTAAATATGGATTGAATATTAAAATAATTTATTTTTATGTATTTTTTGTAAGTTCTATTTTATTAGTTTCAATGTTGTTTTCAAAAGTCCTTTCAAAGTTAATGAAGACTTATCAGATTAAACGGTTTTTGGTATTCTTAGATCCAGCTATTGATGCTAAGGGTGCTGGTTGGAATTTGAATCAGGTTAAGATAGCAATTGGTTCTGGAGGGCTTTTGGGTAAAGGATTTTTAAAAGGGCCTTATACCCATGCTAATTATGTGCCATCTCAGAGTACAGATTTTATTTTCTCTATTCTTGCTGAAGAGTTTGGGTTTTTAGGTGTTAGTACGATTTTAATATTGTTTTTTTTTATTTTTTTTAAGTTTTTGATAATAATGAATAAAAGTCAAGATAGATATATGGCTTTAGTGATATCTGGAATTTTGGGACTTTTATTTTTTCATACTTCTTTTAACGTTGGAATGTCTTTGGGAGTTCTTCCTATTACTGGGATTCCTTTTCCCTTTCTCTCTTATGGAGGTTCTTCAACTATTACATTTTTTTTAGCAATGTCTTTTTATTTTAATATTGAATCAATAGTTGCTATGGATTGAGAATTTATTTTTAATTTTTGTTTTCTTATCCCTGTTTTTTTAGAAATTTTTTTTGTATATTTTAATTTAGTAATTATAAATATTTTAGGTAGACATTTTTAGATAAAAGTGATGAATATAAATTTTAATTTTTTAATAAAAATCGAAAAATTGAAGGTGTTGTTGTGGGCAAAGATTTAGATAAAGAAGATATTCTTTACAAAAAAAGACATTCTATAGCTCATGTTATGGCAGAAGCTGTGCGTGATTTGTTTCCAAATACTAAGATTGCAATAGGTCCCCCTATTAAAGATGGTTTTTATTATGATTTTGAATTTAAAAAGCAAATTACAGAAGAATCTCTTTTAGATATAGAAAATAGAATGAGGGAGATTCTAAAAACAGGTAGTTCTTTTGAGAAAGAGGTAATAAATTTAGAACAGGCTCTTGAGATTTTTAAAGATGAGCCTTATAAGATTGATTTGATTAAGAATTTTGATTTACAAAATGAAATTTCTATTTATAAGAGCCATAATTTTGTTGATCTTTGCAGGGGGCCTCATGTTGATAATATGAATAAAATTAATCCAAAGGCATTTAAGCTTACTAGTATTGCTGGAGCTTATTGGCGAGGTAATGAAAAAAATACAATGCTTACGAGAATTTATGGGACTTTGTGGAATAATGAGAAAGAGTTGAAATCTTATCTTAATTTGAGAGAGGAAATAAAAAAAAGAGATCATAGAAAGCTTGGAAGAGAGCTTGATTTATTTTCTATTCATGAAGAGATTGGGCCAGGTCTTGTATTTTTTCATCCTAATGGGGCTAAAATAAGAGCTTTAATAGAGGATTTTTGGAGGGAAGAGCATTCTAAAAATGGGTATGATATTCTTTTTACTCCTCATGTTGGCAAGTCTTGGCTTTGGCAAACTTCTGGTCATTTAGATTTTTATAAGGACAGCATGTTTGAAAAAATAGAAATGGATAAAAGTGATTATTATCTTAAACCCATGAATTGTCCTTTTCATATTGCTATTTACAATACAGGTAAGCATTCTTATAGAGATTTGCCATTTAGATGGGCTGAGCTTGGTACTGTATATCGTTATGAAAAAATAGGTGCTTTGCATGGTATGATGAGAGCCAGAGGATTCACTCAGGATGATGCTCATATTATATGTACTCATTCTCAAGTTGTAGACGAGATTAAAGAAGTTCTTAGGTTTGCTGTTTATATGTGGAATAAATTTGGCTTTAACAGTTTAAAAGCTTATCTTTCTACAAAGCCGAATAAGTCTGTTGGAAATAAGGCTGATTGGGAAATGTCTTTAAAAGTTCTTGAAGAGACTTTAAATGATTTTGAAGTTCCTTATGAAATTGATGAAGGGGGAGGTGCTTTTTATGGGCCTAAAATTGATCTTAAAATAGTTGACTCTCTTGAGAGAGAGTGGCAGATGAGCACAATTCAATTTGATTTTAATCTTCCTGAGAGATTTGATATGACTTATACGGCTGAGGATGGTAAAGAAAAAAGACCATTTATGATTCATCGAGCTCTTTTGGGATCTATTGAAAGATTTTTTGGAATTCTTGTAGAACATTATGGAGGAGCATTTCCTTTATGGTTATCTCCTGTTCAAGTAGTAATTATTCCTGTTAACAATATTGTAGAAGTTTATGCTATTAAGGTTTTAAATAAATTCAAAAATGAGGGGGTTAGAATAAAGTTTGACAACAGCTCTTCAAGAATGAATGCTAAAATTAGAGAATATCAGGCTAAAAAAATTCCTTATATGTTTATAATTGGAGAAAGAGAAGTAGCAGAAGAGAAAATATCTATTAGGACAAGAACAAATGAGCAAATGAATAGAATTGATCTTAACAAAGCTCTTGAATTTATTTTATTAAAAATAAAAGATAAGGAGATTTAATAAATTGAACAATTTAATCAAAGTTATTACTCCTAATAAAATAACATTAGCTAGGATTATACTTTCATTTATCATATTAATCTTATTTTTTTTGGAAAGTATATTTTTTCCTTATTTGTTTTTTGTAATTATTTGGTTTTTAATCATTTTTAACGAGTTCACGGATTTTATTGATGGGTATCTTGCAAGAAAATATGGTCTTGTTAGTAATGTGGGTAAAATTTTAGATCCTTATGCAGATGTTTTGCAGCATTTAACATATTTTGTTTTTTTCTATTCCAAAGGTATTACCCCTTATTATTTTTTTGTAATATTTATTTATCGTGAGATTTCTATTGGTTTTGTTAGAAATTTAATTATTCAGTTTAATGTAGTTCAGCAAGCCAATTTTTTAGGAAAATTAAAGTCAATTCTTTATGCTGTTTGTACTTTTGCAAGTCTTTTGTTTTATACTTTAAATCAACTCAACTTTACTAAACCGTTTCAAAATTTTATTAGTTATATTTTAAATTTTGAATTTAAATTTTTGCTAATTGTTCAAACTGTGTATATTTGTGCTGCTTTTTTTGCGGTTTTATCATTTTTAGATTATGTGTTAATATTTTTTAATATTAAAAAATATGAAAATAAATAAGTTATTAATTTTGCTATTTTTATTGATAAAACTTTCTATTCAAGCTCAAGAAAGCCATGTACTAACAGAAATTAGCCCATTGAATATTTTAAGTAAAAATGGTAAAGGAAGTGTTTATTTAAAAGTCAGTAAATCTTCTGATTATATTTTAACTTTAGATCAAAGTTCAAATTTTGATTTTGTTTTTACAATTTATGATATTTCTAATAAAAAGTATATAACTGATAAAATAAAAAAAAGAGATTTTAAAATAAGGCTAGATAAAAATTCTCTTTATGCAATAATATACGTTGTTCCTAAAAATGAAAATATAAGGTTTTCGCTTACAGATTTAGATTTTTCGATTTTGAACAGTTCTTCTTTGAAAGCGAAAATATCTAAGATTAAAAAAGAAAATTTGTTTTTCATTTTAAAAGATTTACCTGTTTTAAATTTAACTACTAAGCTTAAAAAGTATATATTAAGGACTTATAAAAGCAATATTTATATTGCTTATCAGTTGGAAAATAGTGAGGATATTAAAGTTGCTGAGTTTATTGAAGATGTTGGTTGGTTTAATCTTGATTCATCTGTTAATGGTAATATTATTAATATAGTTAATTTCGATTTTTCAATTAATTCAAAAGGGAATTTGTATATTGCTTTTGTTACAAAATCAGGTCCTGATTTTTCTAGCGAACTTGTGGTTAAAAAATTTAATAGTAGAAAGTGGATTGACATTAGTCCTGAGTACATAGAAAATTTTGGATCTTTACTAAATATTAGCATTGATTTAAAAGATAGGCTGTATTTGACATATTTAAGAGAAATTGGGGGTGAATATAAAATAAATTTAATCTCCAATATAGGCTATGGAAGTATTTGGACAGATGTAATACATTCTTATTTAAGCAAAGGTGATTCTAATGTTAATTCATCAAACATTGGATTAATATCTGAACCTTTTTTAGGTGTTTTTTATAATTATAAATCAAACAGCGGAATTAAATCTGAGTTTGTTATAAATAATGAAAATGCTTGGGTAAGTGCAAATATTCCTTCTGTTTATATGGCTAATTTTATCAAAGTTTTTTTTGATTCTAATTTTAATCAAATAATTATGAGTTTTGTTTCTGAAAATAGGCCTATTGTAAGCATTTGTCCTTTGAATAGTAATAGATGGATCAATATAAGCCCTAATGTTAAAATGGAAGGCTCAAGCATTGATGCTGGGCTTTATAAAAACAATTTGTTTTTAGCTTTTGAAGACAATAGTAATGTAAGATTAATTTATTTTAAGAATAAAAATTGGTATTTTTTGAATAAGTTGGAATATTTCAAGAACAATGTTACTAGCCCTCAGGTTGAAATTTATGGCAATCAGGGATTTGTATTATCTACTTTAAGCTCTAATTCCAATGAGTTATTTTTTACTTTGATTTGCCAATGAAAGTAATTCAAAATAAGGTCTAGTTTCAAGGTTTTGCTTTAATCCGAATTGATTGATTATGTTGTTAATTTCATTTTTTGCTAAATCTATGTCATTTTGATCGTTAATTATTTTTTCTATTTCTAAAAAAAAACCAAGGTTTTTTATTTCGTTTATCTCTATATTTAAATTATTATTTTGGTAAATTAAGCTTTTTTTTATTTTTTTGTATAGTGTTTTAAATCCAAATTCTTTCATAAGGGTTAGAAAATTTTTAATATTGTCTATTTTGAATTCTATTTCTTTATTAATTTCTATAGTATTGTTGTTGGTTAATATTTTTTTTTTAAATGTGACAATTTTTTCTAGCGTATTTAGTTTTCTTATTCTTATAATTTTTTTTGAATTTGAATAATAAATGTCAGATTTGATCTCTTCTTTAATAAATTTAAATTTTTTATTTGCCAATTTAATAATTTTTTTTAACTCCTTTGGAGGAATAGATGCTTTTGATTCTATTTCTAACATATATTAAAAATAACGGAATTATGATAATATTTCAATGTTAAAATATTATGCTATATGAGATGGATTTTAAATAAATTTAAACAGCTTTTTGTATGATATGTTGAAATTTGAATTTAGCGATAAGTTTTTACTTTTTAGTTATTTTGTTTTGATTATGCTTGTAGGCTCTCTTTTGTTGATGATGCCTATTTCTTGGAAAGGCGATGGCAAATTATCATATATTGACGCTCTTTTTACGGCTGTTTCTGCTGTAAGCATTACAGGCCTTATAACGGTTGAAATAGAAAATTTTTCTACTTTTGGATTTATTTTAATAATGTTACTAATCCAGCTTGGGGGGCTTGGATTTATAAGTATTACTACCTTTTATTTGCTTATTCCCAAAAAGAAAATGAATTTAACAGATGCAAGAATAATAAAGCAGTATTCTCTTTCAAATATAGAATATAATCCTATTAGAATTTTAAAAAGCATATTGTTTATAACTTTTTCAATTGAAATGATAGGTTTAATATTAATACTTATTTGTTTTAAACTTAGAGGAGTTAACATTTCATTTTTAGAGGCTTTATTTACTACAATTTCTGCTTTTTGCAATGCAGGTTTTTCGATGCACTCTGAGAGTATTTATGCATGGCGAGATGTTCCTGAAGCCATAGTAGTGGTTTCTGTTTTGATAATTTGTGGTGGACTTGGGTTTATGGTCTATAGGGATGTAAAGAATACTATTAAGAATAAGAGAAAATTATCGCTTCATGCTAAAATAGTTTTTTCTTTAAGCTTTTTTTTAATTATAATTGGTGCAATTTTATTCTTTTTTACAGAGATGCATAAATTAAAAGATGGATATTCAATAGGTACTCTAATATTTAATTCAATTTTTTATTCGATTAGTACTAGAACGGCCGGTTTTAATTATCTTGATAATTCTTTGATAAGTGGACGAACTCAAATAGTTTCTTTGCCATTTATGTTTATTGGAGGAGCGCCTGGATCAACTGCAGGAGGAATTAAGATTACAACATTTTTTTTAATTGTATTAGCTGTTGTAAAAAATCAAAATGGCAATGGGTATATTATTGGTTCTTACAAGGTTTCAATAGATAGCATAAGATTTGCACTTTTATTTTTTGCAAGAGCTATTTTTATTTTAAGTTTTTCTTTTTTTATGCTTCTTTTTTTTGAGGGTGGGTCTGGTAATTGGAAAGTTGTTGATTTGGGTTATGAGGTATTTTCTGCTTTTGGAACAGTTGGTCTTTCAGTTGGAGTAACTCAGGATTTGTCATTTTGGGGTAAAGTCATTATAATTTTCACTATGTTTGCAGGACGAATAGGGCTTTTTTCTATGGCTGTTTTTGTTTCAAGAAAGTCACGTTTTGAAGAATTTACAAGGCCAAGACAAGATATTTTAGTTGGTTGAGGTGTATGAAAACATTTGTTATTATTGGACTTAGCAATTTAGGAATTCACTTACTTGAGGACTTGAGCAGACTTGATTGTCAGATTATTATTATAGATACATCTAAGGAGCTTATTGAAGAATATGATGTAATATCTACGGAAAGCTTTGTTGTTGAGCAATTCACTAAAAATGCTTTAAAAAGAATAATTCCTGTAGATACAGATGCTGTTGTGATTGACTTTGATGATGATCTTGGCAAAAGTGCTCTTGTTACTCACTATTGCAATCTTTTAGGTTTGAAAGAAATATATGTTAAGACAGAAAATAGGGATGATGCTGAAATATTAAAAACCCTTGGAGCAACAAAAATAATATTTCCAAGCAAAGATGCTGCAAGAAGATTAACTCCATTATTAGTATCTCCTAATCTTTCAACTTATAATATTATTGGGTATGATATTATTGTTGCTGAAACTGTTATTCCTAAAGAATATGTTGGAAAAACTCTTTTTGAAGCTGATCTTAGAAGGAAATGTGGGATTACAGTTATTGCTGTTAGAAATTTGAGTAATTCTAGATATGAATTTGTTGATGGCGATTACTTTTTTTTAAAAGATGATAAAATTATAATTTGTGGGAAGCCAGATAGTATTGAAAATTTTACAAATAATAAAGATTTAATTAAAGATTTAATTTCAGTTTCTAAAGAGGATGAAAATTTAAATAAAGATGTTGAAAAAAAATCTAGATTTGTAAGGTTTTTTAATTTTATGAAAATTTTTCAAAAAGATAGTAAGGATAATTAGGATTCAAAAATGATTAAAATTATTCCTGTAGCAAGTGGCAAAGGTGGTGTTGGAAAAACATCTTTTGTTGCAAATGTTGGTTACAAGCTTTCTAGTATGGGTAAAACTGTAATACTTGTTGATCTTGATCTTGGGGGATCTAATCTGCATACATGTTTAGGTGTTAAAAACAAGGGGATGGGTATTGGTTCTTTTATTAATAAAAAGAGTAAAAGTTTTTCAGATTTAGTATGCAAAACGCCTTATGATAAGCTTTACATTATTCCAGGTGATTCTCTTTATACAGGAACAGCTAATCTTCCTTTTTCTGTTAAGAAAAAGATTATAGAATCTATTCAAAAAGATCTTGTTGCTGATTTTATTTTTTTAGATTTAGGGTCTGGAACTTCTTATAATACAATAGATTTTTATTTAGCTTCTTATAGTGGTGTAATTGTTACTGTTCCAGAAACTCCTTCAATACTTAATGCCTATTCTTTTTTAAAAAATGCTCTTTATCGTCTCTTATATTTAAGTTTTCCGCAAAAAAGTCCTGAGCGTGATTATATTGGTAATTTTTTTAAAGATAAGATTGAGGGGACAAATCTTGGATTTAAAGACTTGATTGTTGGCATTGAGCTTATTTCTTTAAGCTCTTCTTTAAAAGTTAAGAAAATGATGAATAATTTTTATCCTAGAGTGGTGTTAAATAGAATAGAAACTAGTGAAGAGATTGCTATGTGTGAAAATTTGATTAATGTTGTTAAGAATAATATTAATATACCAATAGAGTTTATAGGTTTTGTGCCTTTTGCAAAAAGTTTTAGAGAGGCTATTAATAATAGAGTACCATTTATTGATTTTGAGAAAAATTCAAAGTTGAATAAATATTTTGAATTTATAGCTGGTAATCTAATTAAATCTCCTGTTGAAGGGTCTCCTTATATTTACGATGACATATACGATATGATTAAAGATCAAAGTCAGTTTATTAGAAAGTAATTGGGCTATAATGCTATAAAGGAGTGTTTGGGTGTATAGAATTAAAAATAAAAATTTAGATTTTAAAATAGATAATTTAGGAGAATGCAAGCAAAATAATCCTTTAATTGATTTTTATGCTAGCGAGGGTTTTTTACATTTTGTTAATGAAAAAAATAAAATTAAATTTAGTGTTTATAGGGATGAGGATAAGGGAGATAAATACGAGGATGTTCTTTTAGAGAAAGCTGGGCCTAGAGAAAAAATTTATTTTGTTCCCAGGCATGTTAAAGCTGCTATTACTACTTGTGGTGGGCTTTGCCCTGGTTTTAACGATGTTATTCGCTCTATTGTGCGAACTTTATGGAAAATTTATGGGGTTCGCAATATTTATGGAGTAAAATTTGGATATCAAGGTCTTCTTCCTGAATCAAATTCGCCTTTTATTAATCTTAATCCGGATGTTGTTGATGATATTAATAAATTTGGGGGTACTATTCTTGGCTCTTCAAGGGGCGGCATTAAACCTGTGGAAATAGTTGATACTTTGGAAAGAATGAACATTAATATGATTTTTAACATTGGTGGAGATGGTACTCAAAAGGGATCTCTTCTTATTGCTGAGGAGATAGAAAAAAGAAATTTAAAAATAGCAGTTGTGGGCATTCCTAAAACTGTAGACAATGATTTTATGTTTGTCCAAAAATCTTTTGGATTTGAAACCGCTGTAGAACAAGCAGTTGCAGCTGTTGCTGGTGCTCATTTTGAAGCTAATAGTGCTTATAATGGCATTGGGCTTGTTAAAGTTATGGGGCGAGATTCTGGTTTTATTGCAGCTCACACTGCGCTTTCTTCGAATGATGTTAATTTTTGTTTAATTCCAGAACTTGATTTTGACATAGAAGGTCCTAATGGGTTTCTTGTTCATCTTGAACGACGACTTTTGGAGAAAGAAAGTTTAGAAGAAATTCCTCATGCAGTAATACTGATAGCAGAAGGGGCAGGGCAGAAGTATTTTGATCATTTTCCTCGCAAGAAAGATGACTCTGGGAATTTGCTTTATGAGGATATTGGGCTTTATATTAAAGATAAAATTACTGAATATTTTAAATCAAAAAATATACAATTTACTCTTAAATACATCGATCCCAGCTATATTATTAGGAGTTCGCCTGCTAATGCTAGTGATGCGCTTTATTGTGCTAGGCTTGGGTCAAATGCTGTGCATGCTGCAATGTCTGGTAAGACAAAGATGCTAATTAGTTTGTGGAGTACAAAATTTGTGCATATACCGATTAAGATGGCAGTAATGGACAGGAATAAGGTTAATCCAAATGGTTCTTTTTGGAGGGATGTTCTTTCAAGTACGGGGCAACCAATTAACATGAAGAATTAATTAAATTCTTTTTATTTGGCAGCATTCCCAACAATGTTTAATATGTCCCAGGTTCTTGAAAATGGTGGAGAATATGAGAAATCCATCATTCCTAATTCATTTGTTGTAAGCTTTGAATAGATGGCAATCGATAAAGCATGGGTTCTTATTACAGCTCCATTTTTTCCTATTGCTTGTGCTCCAAGTATTGTCTTAGTATCTTCCTCATAAATTAATTTAATGTAAAGGTCTTCTTGGCCCGGATAATAATTTGTATGATTTTTGTCTTTTACAAAAATAGCTTTATATTTTATTTGAAGCTTTTTTGCATCTTTTTCTGTAAGCCCTGTTCTTGCAGCTTCTAAAGACAGTATCTTAATTGAAGCTGAACCCAATGTACCTTTAAATGGGACACGATTTCCAGCTAAATTTTCGCCTACTATTCTTCCAAGCTTGTTGGCTGTTGTTGCTAGAGGTATGTATTCATTTTTTTTGCTTACTATATTATATATAGTTGCACAATCTCCTGCAGAAAAAATATTTTTTATGCTAGATTCTCCGTACTCATTTATAATTATTGCTCCATTTGTAGCAGTTTTAAGTTGATTTTCTAAAAATTTAGTAACAGGTTTTATCCCAGTTGCGAGTATAACAACATCAGCTTGATAAGTGTTTTTATTTGTTACTATTCCTTCTACCTTTTTTTCTCCTATTAAACTTTTTACAAACTCATTTGTATGAAGATCAATTCCTTTTTTTATTAGTTCTTCTTCCATTATTTTGGATATTTCTTCGTCAAAGGAATCTATTAGTATATGTTTGTCTAGTTGAATTAATCTTACATTTTTTCTTTTATTTTTTGCTGCCTCTATCATCTCAATTCCAATATATCCAGCACCAATTATTACTACATTTTTAATCTCTTCTTTATCCATTAAATTTTTTATTTTTTGACCATCTTCTAAATTTCTTAGTGTATAAAAATTTTTTATATTGATGTTATTGATTGGCGGGATAATAGGTTTTGCACCGGTTGCTATCATTAGCTTATCGTAAGTATTGTTAAAAATGTTTCCTGTTTTTAGATTTTTTATTTTAATTGTATTGTTTTTTGCATCTATCTTGATAACTTCGTGGTTTGTTTTAACAGAGATTCCAGCTTTTTCGAATTCTTCTTGTGTTCTTGAAATCATTGTATTTGGATTTTCAAAAAACCCCCCTATAAAGTAAGGCAAACCACAAGCCCCAAAGGATACAATACTTGTTTTTTCATAAATAGTAATATCTAAATTTTTGTTTAAGCGCTTTGCTTTAGCTGCGGCACTGGTTCCCGCTGATGTGCCCCCAATAATTATTATTTTCATGATTGTTTTTCCATTTGTTTATGTATGAGCTCTTTTTTGTTGTATATGTTTTGGTTGAATTGTTTGAGTTGTTTTGCAGATATTATACCGGCAAGTATTGAACCACTCACGTTAACAGCTGTTCTCCCCATATCAATTAAAGGTTCAACAGATATTACAAGTCCGACCAATCCTACTGGTAAGTTCATTGCTGAGAGTACCATTAATGAAGCTGTTGTTGCGCCTCCACCAGCACCAGCAGCTCCAAATGAAGTTATTATTATTAATCCAAGAAGTGGAAGTATAAATGAAAGATCTGTTGGGTTTATTCCTTGAGTTGGTGCTATCATTATTGCAAGCATAGCAGGATGCAGTGCTGCACAACCATTTTGTCCAATTGAAAGTCCAAATGAGCTTGATAAATTTGCTATTCCTTCGCTTATTCCTAGGTTTTTAGTTTGAATTTCTATGTTAATAGGCATAGTTGCAGCGCTAGATCTAGATATAAATGCAAATGTTAGTGCTGGAAATATTTTTTTTATAAATGTAATTGGATTTAATTTATTTGCTGCAATTAACGCCATATGCATAAGAAATGTAAGACCTATGGCAATGTAGGAAGCAATTACAAATTCACCAAGCTTTATTATACTTTTGATTTCGCTGGTTGCTGTAATTTTTGTCATTAAAGCTAATATAGCATAAGGTGTTAGTTTTAAAATTAAAGTTACTATTCCTAATACTACGTCTTGAATTGTTAATATTATTTTTTTAAAAAATTCTATTGATTCTGGCTTTTTGACAGATGTTTTAAGGGCTGCTATTCCAATGATGGCTGAGAATATCACAGCTCCGATTGTTGAGTTTTTTCTAAGTCCTGCCAAATCTTCGAATATATTTTGAGGAATAAGCTCTGCGATTTTTTTTGTGATTGGTGTTTGATTTAATGTTTCAAGACCTTTTTGCAATTTTTCACCTTGTAAAATTTCGTTGGCTCCCACTTGTAGTCCTTCAGCTGTTAATCCCAATATTAAAGCGGTGAAAATGCCAATTATAGCAGCAAGTCCTGCTGTGAATACTAGTGTTAATATTACAAATAGGCTCATTTTTCCAACATCTTTACTGTTGGTTAATTTTATTATTGCAGAGATTATTGATGTTATTATTAAGGGCATTATAACCATTTTAAGAAGCCTTATGTAGCCATCACCTAAAATGCTTATCCAATTTATAGTTTCTTTTGTTATAGATGAATTTGTGTCATAAAAATATTGGATAAGCATTCCAAATGCTATTCCTAGCCCTAAAGATATAAATATTCTTTTTGTAAAAGAAACATTTTTCTTTTTACAAACATAAACTATGCTTATTAAAATAAGCATTATTATAATATTGATTAATGTATATAGTATAGCTACTTTATCCATTCTTACCTCTTGTATAAGCTTAGTGCATTCTTTTTTAAACGTAAGAAAATACGTCAAAAATTAATTAATCTTATTTTAATATTTGATAATAAGATTCTATCGACTCATCTTCAAAAGTGCCATTTTTTAAAATTTTATTTGCAAGGGTTTTACCCAACTGAACTCCTTCTTGGTCAAATGAGTTTATATTTAATAAAAATCCCTCAAACATTACTTTATTCTCATAATGGGAGAGTATTGATCCTATTGTGTAAGGTGTTAATTCTTTTGAATATATTAGTGCAGAAGGTCTTTCGCCTTTAAAATTTTTATTTTTGTCACTATTTTCTTTACCTTTTGAAAATGCTATTATTTGGGCTATCAAATTTGCTTTTAATTTGTCATTGCTTGAGCTGCTATCAGATATTACGTCTTTTTTAAGTTGTGTTTCGTTGAAACCTATGAAATCCATTGGGACTGTGTCTGTTCCTTGATGAAGCATTTGAAAGAATGAGTGTTGAACATCTGTTCCAATGCCCCCCCAAATTATTCTTACAGTTTTATAGTTTATTGTTTCTTTAAATCTATTTACACTTTTCCCATTGCTTTCCATTTCAAGTTGTTGCAAGTGAAGATAAAAATTTTCCATTGCCTTAGAATAAGCGATTATACAGTTGCTACTGTAGTTGAGAACATTTCTTTCGTATACACTAATTAGTGCTGCTAGAAGTGGTGCATTATCTTTTACGTTTTTATTTAGTGATTTTTTGTCAGCTTTATTGGCTCCTTTTATAATTTCTTTTACAATTTTTTCTGTGAAGCAAAGAGTAAGTAGTGCAAGTCCAACTGCTGATGTTGGAGAAAATCTTCCACCTATTGAATCATGCATGAAGAAATATTCAAGATATCCTTTTTCCTCTAATGCTAACATGCTATCTTTTAAGGTTATAATAGCTATTTGTTTTTTATATTCTTTTATGCCGTTTAATTTTAATTTGTTTATTAGGAATTGCATATTAGCTTTGGTTTCTAATGTATTTCCACTTTTTGAGACAATAATAAAGAGTGTTTCATCAATATTAATACTGTTTAATATTTCTTCTGATTCGTCTGGATCAATGTTTGAAATAAAATAACCATTCATTAAGGCTAGATTGGTTTTTTTTGCATAATTTTTTAGTGAGCTATAAAGAGCTTTTGGTCCTAGGCTAGATCCACCAATTCCTATTTGTACTACATTTTTAAAGTTTTTTCCATTTGCACTTTTGATATTCCCAGAATGGACTTGATTTGCAAAATTATATATTTTCTCAAGTTCTGATTGAAAAAAATCTCTCATATTTTCTTTATTGTCTTCTATTACGTCCTTACCGAGTTGGCCTCTTGTAAGGTGATGTAGGACTTTTCTATTTTCACTAATATTGATATTTTCTCCATTAAGTAGTTCTTTGTATTTTTCTATTAAATTTGCTTCATCGCTTAAGTTTTGAAAAATTTTAAGGTGATTTTCATTGATTTGCTTTGAAGCATAATTGTAATGTACTCTATCTCCTTCTATTGTAATGTCGTATTCTTTTATTCTTTTTCCAGTTAATGCAGTTTTGAGCACTTCTGGGGCAATCCTTTCAAGGATTTTAAAATTTGCAAGTTCATTAAGATTTTTATAATTTATCATAGATACACCTCTTTGCTATGGTTTAATTTTTTATTTTTTTCTTCTCCACATGTTTTTAATTTTTAAGATAATGAATTTAAGAAATCTTATTATTAGATTGCTTTCAGAGTAAATTTTTAAGTAAGACTCTCCTTCGTTTGCTTCGCTTCTTGTAAATGATTTTCTAACATTATTCTCATCAAGTTCAATTTCAAGTAAAGTTTTTTTGTTTTCAATTGAGATTACTTTTACTTCGGCTTCTTTGTAGCCCAGTTCTTTTAAGGCTTGATATCTTCTAAATCCCGCTATTAAGTTTTTATTTTTATCTATTATTATTGGATAAATTAATCCATGTTTTTTAATACTGTTTTTAAGGGTTTCAGTATCTCCTATATTTTTTCTAATTCTTTTTTTTATTTTTATTTGCTCGATATCTATTAACATGTTGTTTTAATCCAATTGGATATCTTCTCCGTTGACATCTTTATTGTTAATTTTTTCATTTTCATTGTTGTTTAAATTTAATTCTTTTGTATTTTGTGTTTCTGGGTTTGTTTCATTAATAATGATCCCATTTTGAATGTCTTTAGTGTCTTTAACAAACTTTTCTTCGTTGTTATTGTTATTTGGTGTTGCAGTTTGTTGTGGTTTTACATTTTCTATTTCATCATCATATTCTTCTTCGTTTTTATTTTTATCATCATATTCTTCTTCTTCGTTTTTATTTTTATCATTGTTTAGGCTTTTAAAATCGTTATCAAGATATTCGAATTCAGGCGTATCAAAATTTATTTCGTCATTATTAATCTCATCAATTCCATATATATTAAATTCTAATGCATTTTTAAATTCCAGTTTATTTTCATAGTATTTTGATTTTTCAATTGGCTGTGTTCCTGAAATAAATAGCTCATTTATTATTTTCTCGTCAACAATTTCTTCTGGCAGTAGTCCTGTTTCTGCTTGTACAGGAATGCTAATTATTCCATCAGGTTTTACAAAAACTTTTTTGGGTAAGTTCTTATGATATTCTGCCATGAATTCTCCCCAACTAGGTCCTGCCAATCCTGTTCCTGTTCCAGATGTTCCTAGTGAATATCCTTTTTTGTCAAATCCAACCCATAATGCTGTTGTTATGTAAGGAGAATATCCTATTGCCCATCCGTCTGCCCAATTTTGTGTTGTTCCCGATTTTCCAGCAATATCAGATTTAAAGTTTTTGAGATTTGTATATCTTTGATTTGCTAAAGTCCCGTATTGAATTGTTGATTTCATCATATCTGTGATGATATAAGCAGCCTGAGGAGATACTATTTGGGTTTGAGAGTCTTTAGTTTTTATTTTAGTCAATATGCTTGATTCTTCATTTACTATTATTTTCCCAGCTCTGTCTTCAATATATCTTATTCCATAAGGTTCAATTTCGTTGCCACTGTTTCCCAGAATTGCAAAGGCTCTTGCCATTTGGATTGGAGAAACCGATATTACACCAAGTGCTAGTGGATAAACTTTTGGGAACGTTTTTTCTATATCTTTTGGGTTTGTTATTCCTAGCAGTTTTGAAGAATAACTAATAGCAGATTCAAAGCCCAGTTTGTCTAATATTCTTAATGCTGGAATATTTAAAGATAAAGCTAATGCTTGGCGTGTTAAAACATTTCCTCTCCATTTTCCACCGTAATTTTCTGGAGCATAAACGTCTCCATTTTTATTTAGAAATGCTACTGGAGAGTCTGAAAACATTGTTGCAGCTGTTATTTTTTTTAGATCAATTGCAGCTGCAAAATATAATGTTTTGAATGCGCTTCCAGGCTGAACTTTTGCTTGTGTGGCTCGATTAAATTCATTGTCTTTAGCATGCCCGCTCCCCCCAACCATGGCTCTTATCGCTCCGCTTGTAGTGTCTATTGCTATCATTGCCCCTTCGGGTTGTGCTATTAGTTTTGGTGTTAATTTATTTTTGATAATATATTCTTTTGTTGCCTTGTCTATTTTATCAATTCCAAGTATAGCTCCAAAACTTGCTATTAGATCAATATTATCTTCGTAAAATTTTCTTTTTCGCAGTTTTTTATATTGCTTTCCATTTATTCTTAAATTTTTAATTCCTAATAAATCTGATATTGCGTCTACTACAGGAACAATTTCTGAATTAATAATTATTGCTTCAGAGGATCTGTTTAAATTATGCATTGTTCTAGCTTTATTAATCATATCATTTGTAACTTTATCTGCGTATTTTTGTGCTTCAAGGTCAAGAGTTGAGTATATTGAATAGCCGTCTTTATATATGTTTGAACCGTCTGGTAAATATTTTAATATTTTTTGTCTTATGTATTCAGAAAAATAAGGAGCTTGGTCTTTTTTGTTTGAAATGGCTGATGTATCAGCCATTCGAGTCCAATCATAATTTTGCCAGTATTCATTAAATTCTTTTTCAGCAATTTCGGCTTTCACTATTCCATTTGATACAACCTGGTTTAAAACGGCTCTTTGTATTTTTTTTGAAAATTCTGGATTGTAAAGAGGTGAATAAAGCTTTGCATTTGGAAGTTGAATAATCATCATCACGGATTCTGCTGTATTGATTTTGTTTACGCTTTTGTCAAAAAAGAATTTTGATGCTGCAACTATTCCATAGTTTCCGTTTCCAAAATAAACTTTATTAAGGTACTTCTCTAGTATTTCGTATTTTGAGAGCTTTTTTTCAAGTTGGATTGCCCACCATATTTCATGCAATTTTCTCAAAATAGATCTTCTTGCTTGATTTGTATAGAGAAGCTTTGCAAGTTGTTGTGTTAGTGTGCTTCCTCCTGAGAAATATCTGCCAAGAACAATATTAAATGCAGCTCTAAATATTCCTATTAAGGAAAAACCTCTATGAGAAAAAAAACCAATGTCTTCTCGTATTAAAAGGGTGTTAATTAGATTGTCAGGCATTTTTCTCAAAGGCATTAATTCTCTGTTTTCATCAGATATGAATTGAGTTATTTGTCTTCCATTAATATCTAAAAGCCTTGAAGGAATTGCTGGGTTTATATATCCGAAGTTTTTATCTTTTTGTATGTTTATAGTCTTAGATATTGTTAATGCCAGTGTGATAATAGAAAAGCTAACTGTGAAATATGTTAAATAAATAAGTAGATTATGTGTATTTATTTTTTTCAACTTAAGGCTATTTAGTTTCATACTTTTTATTAAAGTATACTATAAGTATGTAAGAATTAATATTATAAGCTGATTGTTATAGTGTAAAATTATTGTTATAATTTTACACTATAACAATCAGCGCTCCCTAAGTTGTGTTAATTGACAAATGCTGAGATGTTGGGCGATGGTATATTGTTAGTTTTAAGTGTGGATTTATTAATTATTAGTAAAGTTTTTTTGCAACTTGATTAATTTAAGCTTTATCGGTGTGAAATTATTCGAAACAGTTTTAAGCGTTGTTTGGTAGTTTTATTTTTTATATCCAAAAAAGGAGAGAGGAGAGGTTTATGCTTTTATCTAGGAAAATAAGAGATTACGGAGCTAAATATAGGGGTAAAGAAATTAAAATGAGTACAGAGATAAACAGTTTTTTAAATCTTCGCAATACTATTGAGATGAAGGTAGGCTCATATTCTGTGTTTGGAGTAATTTATTCTATTTCTATGGATTCTCTTAAGCTTATTTTTCAAGAAGATACGGTATTGCCTGCTTTGGCTAAAAATAGAAATTTAGGGTCTATTCGGATTAAGAAAAATTCAGATTCTAAGAATAGCTCTGCTTTTTTTCCCCCTTTGTCTGTGAAACTGTCAAGTGCTTCTGCTTATTCTTCTCAAGATAAAGAATACAATTTATTAACATTAGAATTTTTATCTTCTATGCCAGAAGAGATTGCTATTAAAGTTGGAAAGCTTCTTGATTTAAAACTTGGGCAAAATCAGAGAATTCATGAAAGGATTATAGTCGACAAAGATTCTATTAGAAAGCTCAATATTGATTCTGATAAAGCTTTTATCAAATTTAATGGTTCAAAGCATAAGTGTTTAATAAAAGATTTATCTTATGGGGGTGCTTTAGTAATTTCTTCTTTTGACTGTGGGGATGTCACAGAAGATTCTATTGATTTGATTTTTAGTTTTGAATTTATGGATAAAGAAATTTTTATTGAGGGTAAATCAAAAAGCTTAAGTGTGATTCAGACACCTAATGGAAAGGTTTTTGCGCTTGGCATTGCTTTTGATGAGGACAGAATACCACTTGATTATACTATGTTAATTCATGATTATTTTAATTAATAAAAAGATTAAAAATTATTTTTATGAGGAGTTTTAGCAATATTTAGTTGAAGTTTTCGCTAATTATTTTAATTATTTGTTAATTATGAATTTATTTGAACTGGCTTTTCGAATTCTGTTGTTTATTGAGTACCCAAGTTCTTCGTCTTTTACGAATTCACTAAGTATTTGTTTGTAGTTATTCTCAGAATTGACCAACTCTTTGTAAAGATTTTGTGCATATTCTTCAAGAGTGTTAAATACTGTAATATTTTTTTTATCCCACAAAAAATTAAATAAATAGGACTTAAGAGTAGGTTTTGTAATAAGTATTTTTGTATTTTTGTTTATATATTTTTTTATATTGTCTTGACCTTTAAATAAATATACAGGAATTTTTGGTTTGTAATGCTCTAATATGTTTCCAGGTGATTTTTCTAACTCTATTTTTGCTTCTGCGTAATTTACTGTGTATTTCCCTTGAAGCTCTTTTTCTATCATTTTTTTTGTTATTGCGCCTGGCCTTAATATTAGTACGTTGTCTTTAAGGTCAAAGCCAATCACAGTCGATTCGATTCCAATATTAAAGTCTTTGTTTTCTACTGCTTTTATTATTCCTCTTACAAGTCCATTTAGTTCTTTAAAAGCCATTTCAAAGTTTGTTGAACTTGGTCTTTTTGATATATTTGCAGATGGTGCTACTATTGGGACTTTAGATGTTTTTATTAAGTTTAAAGCTATTTTATTTGCAGGAATTCTTATTGCCACTGTGTCTAGGTTTCCGCTTACAAATCGGGATATTTTTATTGATTTTTTAAGAACATAAGTTAAGGGGCCTGGACTAAACTTTTGGATTAGCATTAGAGCGCTTTTTGGAATATATTCTGTTAGTTCTTTTAATTTTTTTACTGTGTCAACGTGCACTATTAAGGGATTTTCAATAGGTCTTTTTTTTACTAAAAAAATCATTTTTACAGCATCTTCATTGTAGGCATTAGCACCAATCCCATAAACTGTTTCTGTTGGGAATACAACAAGTTCTCCCATTTTGATAAGTTTTGCTGCTTTTTGTATTTGATTGCTGTGAATTATTTCTGTTAATATCATTTTTATTAGATTCTTTTCTTTTTATAATTAAATCAAAAAAAATGTAAATAAACAATTTGTGAGTTCAATTGTTTATTGAAAACGTGTTTTTATATTATAATAAATGTTATGGGAAATTTAATTGACGTCATCACAAGAGATAATAAAAATTTTATTATCCTCTTTGTATTTTTTTTAATTGCTTCTCATTTAAATTCTGCTACAGTAGGCCTTGCTTCATGGTATGGTGAGGCTTTCCATGGTAAAATTACTGCTAATGGAGAGAAATTTGATATGATGGCTCTTACTGCTGCTCACAAAGAACTGCCTTTTAATACTACCGTAAGAGTTACAAATCTTTTAAACAATAGATCGGTTGTTGTAAGAATTAACGATAGAGGGCCTTTTAGAAAGGATAGAATAATTGATTTATCAAAGCATGCTGCTGAAAAGCTTGACTTTTTGGGCATAGGAGTTGCTCCTGTTAAAATTGAAGTAATTGAAAGTGTGAATGAAAAAAAAACTTCTGTTTCAAAATCTAGTGATTTTAAAAAAGCATTTAATACTCCAGAGATTGAAGAAGAAAAGAAAACCAAGCAATCAGAAGAGAATATTTCTGTTGGAAATAAATCTTCAAATTTATTAACAGATTATTCAATTACTGCAGGCGAAGAAACAGATTTCTATATACAAGTTGGATCTTATAGAAAAAAAGATTATGCTGACAGGGCTTATCGAATATTAAAAAAAACCGGTCTTTTTGTTGTAGTAAATTCTCATGGACCGTTTTATACTGTTTTTATTCCTACTAATGCTGATAATGTTCAAAGAAATATAGAGCTGATTAAATCTGCTGGGTATAAAGACACTTTAGTAAGAAAAACCAAGGTTCCAGGTGAAAGTCTTATTATGGATTAATTTTTTAAATTATTTTTTTATCAAAAGTATTTATTGATTTTTTAAAATTTTGTGATAATAGTAATTATTGCCAACCCTTTTGGAGCAGTTTTTTTGCTTAATTTAAAGTTATATTTTCTTATTGTATAGTTATTTTATGAAGTTTTTATTTGATATGCCTCTTCCAATTATGATTTTAGCTCCAATGGAAGATGTCACTGATGCTGTTTTTAGAAATTTAATTCATTTAATAGGATCTGGAGAAGGAGAGCCCCATATTTATTTTACTGAATTTATTTCTGTAAAAGGAATTTTAAATGGATCAAAACAGTCTATTCAGCACATTTTTTTAAAACCCAATGAACTTGATAGGCCTTTAATTGCTCAAATTTGGGGTAATGTTCCTGAGCAATTTTATAGGGCAATAGAAATATTGGGTGGTCTGGGTTTTTGGGGGATTGATATTAATATGGGTTGTCCCAAGAGTAAAATAGTTAAAAAAGGTGTTTGTTCAGCCTTAATTAAGAATAAGTCTTTGGCTAAAGAAATAATTCTTGCAAGTAAAGAAGCTTGCTCAAGATTTAATTTACCTCTTAGTGTTAAAACCAGACATGGATTTTCATATCCAGAAGTTGATGATTGGCTAGGGTTTTTGTTGGGATTTGGAATTGATATGTTGACGGTTTACCCAAGGCTTGCTGTTAATCAGAGCAAAGGTCCTATTGATTTTGATATTTTCTATCAACTTGTTAAATTACGAAATAATATTAGTCCTTCTACACTGCTTATTGGCAATGGAGATGTTTTGAGTCTTAAGGATGCTAAATGTTATGTTGATAAATATTTGATTGATGGGATTATGCTTGGTCGTGGAATTTTTAAGAATTTAAATTTATTTAAATTCTCTTCAAAACACTTTTTGGATAGTAATTTAAATTTTAGGTTAAATATATTAAAATTTCATGTAAAGGATTTTCATGCTACTTGGGGACTTAGCAAAGATTTTAATAAACTTAAAAAATATTTTAAGATATATTTTACTGAGAAGGAAAAACAGAGTAAATATTTCTCAAATCTTATGAATTCAAAAACTTATGAAGAGCTTTTTGAAAATTTAAATGTTATTGATGTGGTAGGAGATTTTGAAAACAATGAATTGCATACCTTTAGAAAAATATGATCCTAAGACATTTGAAGATGAAATTTACAGCAAGTGGCTTGAACACAATGTATTTTCTCCGGATAATTCTTTATTTGGAAAATTTAGCATGGTTGCGCCTCCCCCTAATGTTACAGGTGTGTTGCACATGGGGCATGCTCTTAATTTTATTTTGCAAGATGTTCTTGTGCGATATAAAAGAATGAAAAAAAATAGTACTTTGTGGCTTTTTGGAACAGATCATGCAGGAATAGCAACTCAGGCTGTTTTTGAAAGACATCTTAAAAGTATTGGAAAAAGTAAGGATGATTTTGAAAGAGAAGAGTTTGTTCGAGAAATTTTTAAATTGAAAAATAAGCATAGGGGTGTAATCGTTGATCAGATAAAAAAGCTTGGGGCGTCTTATGATCATTCAAGAGAAAGGTTTACTCTTGATGAGAATCTTTGCAAGGCTGTTAGCAAAGTTTTTAAGGATTTATATTCTAAAGGGTTGATTTACAGGGGTGAATATCTTGTTAATCTTGATCCTGGATCTGGAAGCGTTGTTAGTGACGAAGAGATTGAATATAAAGAGGTTGATGGCAAACTTTATTTTATTAGGTATTTTATTGATTCTTCTTCTTTTATTGAGATTGCAACAACCAGGCCTGAGACTATGTTTGGGGACACTGCTATTGCCGTTAATCCCAATGATGAGAGATACAAGTCTTTAGTTGGTAAAGAGGTCACAATACCTTTGACAACTAAAAAGATAAAAGTAATTGCAGATTTTTATGTTGATAGTGCTTTTGGTACTGGAGCTTTAAAAGTTACTCCTGCACACGATCCTAATGATTTTGAAATTTCAAAAAGGCATAATATTCCCAAGGTCAATATTTTAACTCAAGATGGAAAGCTCAATAAAAATGTTCCTTTGCAATATCAAGGATTAAAGATGAAGGATGCGAGATTTAAAATAGAGATAGAATTAATGGAAAAGGGATTTTTGAAAGATGTTAAAAAACATAAGCAACAAGTTGGACATTGTTATCGATCAGGTGAGGTTATTGAACCTTATTTGTCAACTCAGTGGTTTGTGAAGATGAAACCTTTAGCAGACAAAGCTTTAAAGGCTTTAGAGAATGGTGAATTGAGATTTTATCCTAAGAAGTGGGAGAATACATATAAATATTGGTTATCAAATATTAGAGATTGGTGTATATCAAGACAACTTGTTTGGGGCCATAGAATACCGGCTTGGTACAATATTGATACATCTGAACTTGTTATTAGCGACACTGATCCTTCTTTAGATGAAAAGAATATGGGGAAAAGGTTTGTTCAAGATCCAGATGTTCTTGATACTTGGTTTTCGTCTTGGTTATGGCCTTTTTCTTCTCTTGGATGGCCTGACATTACTGTTGATTTTAAAAATTATTATCCAACAGATGCCTTAATAACAGCTTACGATATAATATTTTTTTGGGTTGCAAGAATGGTTATGGCAGGGTTAGAATTTACAGGTCAAATTCCTTTTAAAGATGTTTACATAACACCTCTTTTGCGAGACAAGCATGGGAAAAAAATGTCAAAATCATTGGGCAATGGAATAGATCCTCTTGACATTATTAATGAGTATGGGAGTGATTCTTTGCGGTTTACTTTATCTTTTTTGTCCGTTCAAGGGCAAGATTTAAATATTGATACTAAGGATTTTATGTTTGGAGCTAAATTTGCAAATAAAGTTTTTAATGCTTCCAAATTCATTCTTTTAAATTTAAAAAATAGAGAAATATTAAATGATTTAAAATTTAATGACATTGACAAATGGTTGCTTACAAGCTTGAATTCAACTATTCTTGGTGTGGAGTCTTCTTTTACAAATTATAAATACAATGAAGCTTCAAAATTCATTTATGAATTTTTTTGGAATGATTTTTGTGATTGGTATATTGAAATTAGTAAGATTGATCTCAATAGCAGAAATGTTAACATTCAAAATATGGCTATTTCTAAGTTGCTGTTTTTTCTTAAAAAAGCATTGTTAATTTTGCACCCTTTCATTCCTTTTGTTACAGAAAAAATTTATTCTGAATTTTCAGAAAAAGGGGATATTTTAGCTTTAAATGAATATCCAAGTTTTGATATTGCTAATAATTTTCAAGAAGAATTTGAAAGTTTTAAAGCATTTAAAACTTTCATTGTATCTGTTAGAACACTTAGAAGCGAATTTAATATATCTCCTAGTATTAAGATTGATGTTGCTTTGAAGTTTGATGCCGATTTTAAATATGAGAGATATTTTAATTCTAATGAATGTATTGCAAGGAAAATGATTAATTTTAGAAATTTATTTTACAATAAAAATTATGATGGCATGATTGGTGTAGCTGTAGCTGGTTTTGAGATTTATGCAGATATTAAGTCATTAATAGATAAAGCCAAAGAGCTAAGAAGGCTTGAAAAGCAGCTTGAAAAGTATAAAATGCTTAGGATTTCTGCTTCAAAGAAGCTTGAAAATGAAAATTTTTTAATGAATGCTCCTAAGGAAATTGTTGAATCTGAAAAATTAAAATTGGTAGAATTTTCCTCTTTGATTGATAAGATAAATAGTTATATTTTAAATTTAAAAAACCTATAAAAAAGTTAAAAATGGTATTATGAGTTTGCAATATTCTTAAGGTGAGCATTGCAATTTTGTTAATAGTTTAAAATAAATTAGATTGAAAAATATTTGTCTATTATTCTTAATTGCTACGTAATGTTTGAGGAGATAAGAAGTTTGGATCTTGGAGCTTTATAAAGCTGTTTTTTATTGTTGGTACATCTTCTTCTTTTATATAAATTGATGGAAATGTTTTTCTTTGTTTAAATAGAAAATCAAAATCAAGAATTAAATAAATTTGATTGCCTTTTCGAGTTGCGCTTAGCTTTAATTCAAAATCATCATCGTCTTCGTATCTTTTATTGGGATTTTCCTTAATCATTTTTGTGTCCAATAATATGATTTCATTTTCTTTAATATTTTTTGGAATGTCATCAAATAAACTTAGGCTTTTGATTATTTTGCTAGTATTCAAAAGATTGAAAAAGCTAAAGTTTCTTCTGTATCCGTTTTCTTTTAAGATAAGTTTAACTTCTGAATCGTGATTTTCAATATATGATCCTTTATGTTCAATTTCAATAATTCCTTCAAGGCTTGCATTACTTAGAATTTCAGAATATTTTTCTTTTTTTATTAATATATCTTTTATAAAAAACAAATCTTTGATTGTGTCTTTTGCAAAAAGAAAATTATTAGAGATTAAAGCGATTAAAGCTATAACAAATATCTTTTTTGTCATTAAAATTCCCCTGTTGGATTAGTATATCATATTTATTGGTATTTTTTAGCGATTTGTATTAAAAGTGTTTTTTAATTTTTTTGTGATTTTATCATATGTCTTTTATTTCCAAATCCTTTTTCTATGTAAATGTATTTGAAATTAGCAAGTTTTAAGCCGTCTTTTACAATCCTTGCAGATGAAAATGTTGAAAGTTTGCACCCTTGACTACTTTTTTCAGAAATTAAATTGAATATTTGATTGTTCCACATTTCAGGATTTTTTTTCGGATTAAATCCATCTAAAAACCAGTATTCTACATTTTTTGGAATTTCTTTAATTTTTATTTTAGCATCTCCGATTAAAATTTTTAAATTAACATTTTCTGTTATTTTTAGTTTTAAATTTTTTTTTGGAGTTTTAGGGTAATTTTTTAACATCAATTTGAAATAAGTGATTTCTTTAACAAAGAACTTTGAAAGTTGCATTATTGTTTCCCTTTTTAGAGGAAATTTTTCTATAGAATAATAATTAACTTTTGAGGTTATGTTGTTCTCTTTTATGAATTTTAAAAGACATATAAAGTTCAATCCTGTGCCAAATCCCAACTCTGCTATTAAAACATTTTTCTTTGTTTTTAATTCTGAATCTAGACTACAGCCTTTAATAAATGTATGAAAACTCTCTTCAATTCCATACTTTGGATTGTAATAAATGTCGTCAAATTTGCTTGAATATATTGTTTTTTCTTTAAAAATTGGTTTTTTCATTTTTTTATTTTTTACAAGCTTACAAGATTTTGTAAGCTTGTAAGTTTTATTTGATTGATCAGAATAATAAGTTTTTTTGATAAACTTATAATTTTTATTGAAGATTGCAAGTTTTTAAGAAAAATTTTGACTTATAAATGTTTGTAAATTTTGGTAATTCTTCTTTTAGAAGTGCAAAGCTTTTTACCGCTTTTACTTTTTTAAGTTTATGTTCATTTTTTTTATTCATACAAAACTACAACCATCTTTGCAATAATCTTTATAAAAAATATTTTTTATAAAGATTAAAGCTAAGTAGCTAAACTTAGCTTTTTACTCTTCTATTATTGCAACTATTTCTTTTGCTTTTAGTATTAAATGCTCTTTATTTTCAATTTTTACAGCAGCACCTGCATATTTTTCATAAAGTACAGTGTCGCCAACTTTTACAGTGATCTCTTCTTTTTTAGAACCAATGGCTACAACTGTTCCAATATTTGTTTTTTCTTTTGCATTTTCTGGTATGTAAAGTCCTGAGATTGTTTTACTCTCAGCTTCTTTTATCTTTATTAAAACTCTATCAGCTAAAGGCTTAATATTTTTCATTTCAAACATCTCCTTATGTTAATAATATTAAATATACGAAAAAATTGAGAGTTGAGTCAATATGTTTATATAGTGCTTGAAAATTAAATTAATTTTCAAGATAATTTTGTTATTAGAAATATTAATTTTAGGTAGGGGAATGGTTTGATAACTGTAAATAATTTGGAAGTTGCATTTGGAGAGAGAATTTTATTCAAAGATGTAAATATTAAATTTTCTTCTGGCAATTGTTACGGAATAATTGGTGCTAATGGGGCAGGAAAGAGCACTTTTTTAAAAGTGTTAGGAGGAATGGTTGAATCTACTAAGGGTGAAATATTGATTCCAAAAAATCAAAGAATAGCAGCTCTTGAGCAAGATCAATTTGCTTATGATTCACATAAGGTTATCGATACTGTTATTATGGGGCACAAAAGACTTTATTCTGTTCAAAAAGAAAAGGATGAGCTTTATAATAAGCTTGATTTTAGCGATGAGGATGGGATTAGAGCTGGAGAGCTTGAATTAGAATTTTCAGAGCTTGGAGGATATGAGGCTGAATCTGATGCAGCAGTGCTTCTTAAAGGCCTTGGAATAGATGAGTCAATTCATAACAGTTTAATGAGTGATATTGAAGGGGCTTTAAAGGTTAGGGTACTTTTAGCTCAAGCGCTTTTTGGTGAGCCTGATATACTACTTCTTGATGAGCCTACCAATAATCTTGATCTGCAATCTATTAAGTGGTTAGAAGAGTTTTTAATTAATTTTGAAAATACAGTTATTGTTGTATCTCACGATAGACATTTTTTAAATCAAGTTTGTACCCATATTGTTGACATTGATTATGGAAAGATTCAAGTGTATCTTGGAAATTATGATTTTTGGTATGAGACAAGCCAGATTTTAAACAAGCAATTAAAGGATGCTAAAAAGCGATCTGAAGATAAAATTGCTGAACTTAAGACATTTATTCAAAGATTTTCTAGCAATGCATCTAAGTCTAGACAAGCAACATCAAGGAAAAAGCTGATTGAAAAAATAAAGGTTGAAGATTTAAAACCTTCTTCAAGAAAGTTTCCTTATGTTAATTTCAAAAGCGAAAGAGAGCTTGGTAAAAATGTGCTTACAATTAAAATTTAATAAAAGAATTTGAAGGAAATTTAATTTTAAATAAATTTAGCAGTATTATTGAGCCCCAGCAAAAGATTGTTTTTTTGGGAAATCCCATGTTTGCAACTTTTTTGTTTGATATTATTACAAATGAAGATAGAAATTATAAAGGTCATTATGAGTGGGGAGCTACTGTTAATTTTTCATATTTTAATAAGGATAATGGGAAATATTTCGATTTAGATCTAAATTTAGTTGATTGGTTACGCCAGTATTCAAAAGAACAAGATGAAACTTATATTAGAGGGTTTCTAGGTCGAATGCTTTTTAGTCAAGATGAAGCTTTAAAGAAGGTAAATGTTCTCTCAGGAGGAGAAAAAGTAAGATGCATGCTTGCTAAGGCCATGCTTAGTGGAGCAAATGTTTTAATATTGGATCAGCCTACAAACCATCTAGATCTTGAAGCAATTACATCTTTAAATGCTGGACTTAAAGAGTTTAAAGGAGTTGTTCTTTTTACATCTCATGATCATCAGTTTATAGATACTATTGCTAATAGAATTATTGAGTTTACTCCCAATGGAGTAATTGATAGGTATATGACTTTTTCTGAGTATGTTGATGATGTTAAGATTAAAGATCTGAGAAATAATCTTTATGGTGATAATGCTGGCTTTAGGCTTTAGTACTAGTTGTTTAGTAGCTCAAAAGGTTTTTTATTTTGAGGGACATTTTTTTTACATTTATTTTTTTTTCTTCTTTTTTAAGTCTTTATTCTAGTATAAACTTATATTTTCAAAAAGCATTAACTGGGAAAGTCGCAGGCAATCCAATTATTGACGAAAAACGCGACACTATTACAGTTTTAACAAAAGATAGGTGGTTGACTACTTATACAATGTCGCTTGAGAAGAAATATTCTTATAGATTAAATAGAATTCCATATCCTTTTCTATTAAAAGATTTTGATAATGGATATTATGTTATTACAGTAAGAAATGAAGTTCAAAAGATTAAAAGAGGAAAACTTGTTTGGAAGTATAAGCTTGATTTTTCACCTTTGGGTATTCCTGCAATAGGAAATGATAGCATTTTAATTCCTCTTGTTAATGAGAGTGTTGTTTCTGTTGATTTAAAGAGTGGAGAAAAAATATTTGAAGTCAATATAGGTGGTAGACCCGCTACTTCTCCTGTAGTTTTTGATAATGGTGATTTTTGTATTGCAAGTGAAAATGATGCAATATTTTTGTTTGATTCTTTGGGTAATAAAAAATGGTTTTCAAGACTGACGTCTTTTCCTTTTTTGTTAATGATAAATACAAAAAAGGAGGTAGTTGTTGGGCATAAATCAGGGCATATTGTTGTTTATGGTAGAGATTTTGGAGAAGTTATTACTTCTATTAAGTTAGATTTTCCCATTAATTTTTTGTTTGAAAAGTTTAATGGTGAATATATTGCAATTTCAAGTATTGGTATTTTATTTGATTTAAGTAGGAGTTATAAGCTTAAGTTCAAAAAAAAAATGAACTTTGAGATTGAGAAAGCTGTTCTTTACAATAATAAAAATCTTTTACTTTCAACCAAATCAAATGGAATTTTGTCTCTTGAAGAGGATTTTAATGTGGCTTTTTCGGATGCCAAATTCAAGAGGTTGTCAGGACTTAGTGCCAATTCAGGGATAATTGTCTTAGGAGGAGATGATTGGGTTCTTAGTACTTATTATTATGAATACGACAAAGAGCTTGATGTAAGTGTGTGGAATCATTATAGAGGCAATAAATACAATCAAGGTAGAATAGATTTAAAAGAGAGAAATTTTGTAAATTATGATAAAAATTATTTGTTTCTTGATGAAATTCTTAATTCTGGATACAGTGATGCTGCTTATGATAAATTTTTAGAGATTTTGGATTTTCTTGCAACTAAACATGGAAATTTTCCCAAGAAATATTTAAATTTATATGAAAAAGCTTTTAATCTTTGGCTTTTGCCAGAAAAGGGATTTGATAGGATTGTTTCAAGGGGCAGGCTTTATAAATATTTTGTCTATGTAAATGATGAAGCTGCGATTAAGAGTTTTATTAATTTAGCAATTAAAGAGAGAGATATTAATAATATAATTACCATAGTGCAGGCTATTACCAAATTTGAAAGTTATCATGGGCAAGATTGTAGTATATATAATTATATTCAACATATAGTGTTAAATTATCAAGGTAATTTAGAAATAGCGTATGCTGTAATTTTAAATTTGAGAAATGTAATTTTAAACTCAACAGACAGACTTCTTAAGCTTTGTAAGCATAAGTATATAAATTTATTAATGTTTATGAAAAGGCAAAATTTTTCTGAAAATATTAACAAGTATATTAATGAAATTATTTCAAGCATTCAAGATTAAATTGATTTTCTTGAATATAAATCTTATTATGTTAAAATTAGGTTTAAATTAGTGAATTTAGTTGGTAAGGTAGATTATAATTAAGTTTATAGGAGAATTTCTTTTATGAAAAAAATATTACTAATCTTTAGTTTTTTTCTTGTTTTTTTGAATGGATTTCCTCTTAATGCAAGAGAAGTTGATAAGGATAAATTAAAGGACTTTGTTAATATGGATCTTGAATTTGTAAATTATAAGGGTCCTTATGATTCTACAAATACATATGAACAGATAGTGGGTATTGGGGAGTTTTTAGCAAGGCCGTTGATCAATTCCAATAGCCGATCAAGTTATTATGGTAAATATTTTATTGATAGATTTATTGACGATCAAGATAAAAAAACAAGTGTTGATGTTTTTTCTATTGGTAGTAAGTCAGAGCTTGACAGTATATTGAATCTAAGAAGAATTCTTACAGGGTATTTAATAAAATCTTTTGATTATGAGAGATCTAGTGCAGAATTAATTGCTAAGGTTATTACAATATATAATGCTGTTTATAGAGGAGATTTGGATTATTATAAAGAGGTTTATATTGAGACTGCTTTAAATTCTTTAACCAAAGAGAATGCAGGTCTTTCTAGAGTATACAGCCAATGGGCTGGGAAGACACAAATATTTATTCCTCTTAAAAAGAATATTTTATCTGGAAAGATTGAGTCTGATATTGATATTGACAGTTTAGTTACAGATAAGGTAGTAGCGTCTCTTTTAAGTGAGAATGAAGCGGGTGTTAACTTTGCAAGAGATATTACAGACATTCAAGGTGAAACTCATAAAGTAGATCAAGATAAAATTGATATTGAATTAGACAGTGTTCATGAAAGTGACTCCAACATAACAGAAACTATTGAGAATTTAAGAGATCAGCTTGAAAAGGCTACTGATGAAGAGCATAGAAAAGAGATTGAAAGTCAAGTTGATGCTAAAAAGAAGCAAAAAGAAGAACTAGATAAAAAAGCAATCAATCTTGAGGAGGCTCAACAAAAATTGGATTCTGCTGAGGATAATTTAGATATTCAAAGAGATACTGTTAGAGAGAAGATTCAAGAGGATATTAACGAAATTAATAAGGAAAAGAATTTGCCGAAACCCGGTGATGTAAGCTCTCCTAAGGTTGATAAGCAGTTACAGATAAAAGAGAGTTTGGAAGATTTACAGGAGCAACTTAAAGAAACTAGTGATGAAGACCAAAAAAGAGAAATTGAAAAGCAAATTGAAATCAAAAAAAGTGACGAAGAACTTTTAAAAAGTAAAGATCTTAGTAAAGATCTTAAAGCATTAGATCTTAATCAGAAATTAAATGCTGAGCCTTCTGGTAAAGAAAAAATTAAAGGCAAGGAAGAAGAAACCAGCAAAAGTAGTAAATCACATTCAAGTTTAGAGGGTTTGGATAACAATGAAAGCCTTATGAAATTGGAAGATCAAAAAAAGCTATCTAAAGATAAAAAATTAGATAATCAAAATAATTTGAAATCTGTTACTGAGATTAAGAAAGTAGATGAGATTTCTAATAGTGACACTGTTTCAAAAGAGGATATAAGTAAAAAAGATTCTAATTTGGAAAAAACTAAGCCTCAAGTTGAAAGTCAACCTACTTCTTTAGATAAAGATTTATCTTTTGCAGCTATAGATTCCAGTATTCCTGTATTTTTAGAGGTTATTGATCCGCTTACAAATTTAGGAACGCTTCAGCTTATTGATTTGAATACTGGTGTTAGGCTTAAAGAAAGTACTCAGCTGGGCATTCAGAGATATGGAATTTATGAGCGTGAAAAAGATTTAGTTGTTATTAAAATGGATTCAGGAAAAGCTAAGCTTCAGATACTTAATAAACTTGAGAATTTGAAGGTGATATCTGAATCTAATTTTGAGATTAATAAAAATTCATCTCTTTATGTTGACTCTAAAATGATTTTAGTGGTAGTTAAGGATAATGATGTTTGGAGATTGGCTAAATTTTCTCCTAAAAATTTAAATGAGGTTGTTCTGTCTGAGATTAAAATTTTGCCTTTTACTAGCTTTTCTGTGAGAAAAAATTTTATTTATTTGCAGGATGAGCTTAAAAGCGTGGTTATTTTAGATTTAAATACTTTAAGGAAAGTTAAGTAACTTTTTTTTTATAGTTTGATTGTATTTTTTAAAATTTAAAAAGCTAAAAACATTGTTTTTAGCTTTTTAATAATTTAAATATTTTTTCGGGATGGTGGGATTCGAACTCACGATCCCCTGCTCCCAAAGCAGGTGCCTTAGCCACTAGGCCACATCCCGAATAAAGCGCACCAATTAGGACTCGAACCTAAAACCTACAGATTAGAAGTCTGTTGCTCTATCCAATTGAGCTATTGGTGCATTTTAAATGCTAATGATGAGTATATCATTTTGGAAAATCCTTGTCAACAAAGTCTAGATACCTTTGATTTGTAGATTTTTAATTTTGTTTTGTGTTTATAATATTTTATAATTTTTTTATGATTAATCTTGATTTGATTGTTGATGAAGCTTTACTTAGATATCCCAATGTTAAACCTTTTTTAAATTATAAAAATAATTATGAACTTTTAATAATGGTTATTTTGAGCGCAAGAACAACAGATAATTTGGTAAATAAAATTTCTCCTTACCTTTTTGAAAGGTATAAAGATTTTGAAAGTTTGTCAAGAGCAAATGTGAGAGATGTTGAAAAATTAATTTATAAGACCGGTTTTTATTCAAGGAAAGCTAAAAATATTGTAAATTGTTCTATTGATATTTTGGAAAAATTTAATGGGGTTATTCCAAATAATATTTTTGATCTTGTTAAGCTACCTGGAGTGGGAAGAAAAACAGCAAATGTTATTCTTGGATCTGTTTATAACAAACCTGCAATTATTGTAGATACCCATTTTAGCAGAGTTATTACAAGGCATGCTCTTTCTTTGGAAAATTCTCCTATTAAGATTGAATTGGATCTCAAAAGAAGAATAAAGCCTTCTAAGCAGTATAGATTTTCTATGGCTATCAATAAGCATGGGAGAGAAATTTGTACTTCTAGAAGTGTAAGTTGTGTTAATTGTTTTTTAGAAAAATTTGCTCCAAGAATTTGTTAGTTTTTGTATTTGATTAAGATGATATTAAATGTTTCATTTTCTTTCTTAGTCTTAAATTTATCGCTGCTAGGATTATGTTAATTCCTACTAATATGAGTAGAGGATTGATCCATATCCATAGATATTTATTGCCCATTTCCATGTATTTTAGTAATTCTCCAAGACTGGGATATAGATTTTTATCTTGTTTTTGTAAAAAGCTTACTACTTCAAAGGTAGTAAGACTTCTTGCCATTTGCAATGGTATTATAGACGATATTGACGAGAATACTTCTGGGAAGATGTGTCGGAATATTATTCTAATTTTACTTGCTCCCATAGTTTCACTGGCTTTAACATAATCTAAATTTTTTATTATTAAGGTATTATTTCTTGCAATAAATGCAAATCTAATCCATCCATGAATCAAGGCTAATAGTGTTGCTGTTTGAAGCATATTATAATTTTTTTGTTTAAAAAAGTAGTAAAAAACTAGAGACACAACATAAAAGAAAGGCAATGTTTGCAAAGCTTCAATTGGTTTTGAAATTAGCATGCTAATTTCAAAACCAAACATGCCAATTATTGTTCCTATAAAGATTCCAATTATTGCAGAAATTGTTGCGTAGCTGAGTGAAAGTAGAATGGAATTTCTGGTTGCAATTATTAGTCTTGCCATAATATCTCTGCCCATTTTGTCAATTCCTAGTGGGTTGTCTTTTGTAGGTGGTGTAGGTTTATTTTTAATAAATTTTAAGTATACTTTATTTGGATTTTTTTTGTAGATTGCAATTTTTGAATTTTCATTAACTAGTTCAGGAGTAATGATTAGTAACACAATAAATAGGCTAAAGATTACAATGTAAATTTTTTTTGTTATTGTATCTATTTTCATCAGTTTAGAGTATCTTTATATGGGTTGATTTTGTAAATTAGTATATCTGTTATTAAATTTGGAATAAGCATGATGAAAACACCAATAAAAATTAAATCTTTAGAAATAGCATAGTCGTTTAGTTTTAATGCATTTAGGTATAAGGCCCCAATTCCATCAATTTCAAACATTGATTCAATGACAGATGCTCCAAAAAAAGCTGTTGTGAGAATAGGCCTCATATTTGTAAGTAATGGTGTTATTGATGGGATTAATGCATGTTTTAAGATTATTTGCAAGTTACTTATTCCTCTTGATTTTGCAGTTTTTATGTAAAATTCTGATAAAGTCTTCTCAAGAGATTGTTTAAAAATTACAGCATTAAATATAAAAAATGAAAAAAACCAAGCAAATCCACCTATTATTAAATTTTTTGGATTTAAATTTAAATAGTATATTAAAGACAGTATTAAAAATACTGTTAGGTTTCGTGGCATGGAATGGAGTAGTAGCATTAGATATTCTAGTAAATTATTTATAAGGTTGTTTTTTATATAAATTTTCCAAATTATAATAAGAAGTATTGCTGCAATGTAAGATAGTAAGGCGCCTGGAATTGAAACTTTTAAAGTATTGAAAATTTTTTTAAAAATTATTTTTATGGTTGGCTTTCCTTTGCTCAGCAGAGAGTATCGATAATCACCCCATAATATTCCTTCATTTTTTGTTTCATATATTATATATGAATTGCCAGCAATATGCTTTAAAAAGCAATTTTTCTTTAGTTTTGCTTTTGAGTTGAAGTCATGTATCAGGATATATCTTTTTATACTTTTGCATATTCCAATGTACTTCAAGTATCTTTTTAAGATATTTGTTTTAACAAAAGGAGTATACTGGTTTTCATTTGAAAAAAAATCTACTAGCGAGGCGCAAAAAAACGATGCACAAATCAAATTAATTATCAGATATATTGTATTTTTAGAAATAAATATTATCAATAAAAACTAACCCTTAGAATCATTATTGGAAGCAAATTTATTGTTTTTTGTAATGCTCTTTGTTTGCACAATGCAACTTGATAAAAAATAATAAATTAAACCGATTGCTATTGATATAAAGTAAAAATTTTGATTTTTGGTAGGAGGTTTTTGTAAGGTTAATATTTGTCCCTGGTTGTGCTTATCTTTATCGTTGTTGGTTTTTATTACTGTTGAGTTTTTTGGGTAGTAGCCCAATTTGTTTGCTTCTTTTAGAATTTCTGATTTAGATACTTGCAAATTAACATATCTTGCTTTTAATTCTTTTTGAATTTCTTTTAGTTTTTCGATATGATTTTTCATTAATGTTAAATTGTTATTCAATTGTTGGTAGTTAACAAATCCTCTCTCTCCAAATATGGGAGCTATTATAAAATAGCTTATTATTCCAGAGTAAAAAGACATTGCAATTTTTTTAGCAGTAGTCATATAGCTTGTAATTATATTCTTAATATACTATATTTACAAGTAGTTAAAGTTTGAGTTAGATTGTAGTTATATTGGGTAGTTTTTGGAGAACAAGTTTAACATGGAGAAAAGTATTTTTTTTATCAAAGAAGGTCCCAAAGAAGTTGACTTTGATATGGAAAAAGTATTTTTAAGCAATGAGGCTGTTGATGTTGTTTCTACAGCTTCGGAGAATCTTAAAATTCTTTTAGATGAAAAGCTATTAAAACTCGATAACATATTAAAAGAAAGACATGGTGAGCTAATTAATTGCTTGAAGGATGTTGAGCTCCGTGTTGAGAGGGTTGAAAAAGAAATGCTTGACAATGGATTTCGGTCTGTTCAAAGAGGTTTTATTGCTTCTTCTGATTTTAAAGATTTTGAAAAAAAGTCTTCTGATATTGATGATTCATTTTCTAAGAAAGATGACAATTTGCCCAATATTTCTATTGGTCAAGAAGAATTAGATGCACTTCTTGAAGGTATCAATTATACCCCAAAAGAGAATGAGGGGGTTCAATATGATGCTAAATTTAATAAAGGTAAAGATTTGAATTTGACTAGCAATTTGAATACGATTGATAGTTTTTCTAATGATCTTATTAAGAAAGAAAATGTTGATGTTAGTGGCGATGATTTGCTTATAGAAGATATAAAGTTAAATAACAGTAAAAGTAATGATGAGAAATCAGATAGTTTTTCTACAGAGTCAGGTAAATATTTGGACTCTATTGACAAAAATTCAGATAATAATTCCTCTTTAAAAATATGTAAATCATGTGAAGAAGGGTCTCATTCTATTACTAATTGCAATAATTCTGGAGAGTTGGATCATTTTGTAGATAATAATCAAAGTTTAGACTTAATTAATGAGAATGAAAGCATTGAACATGAAAATATCGATAATCGTGTGATTCTTGAGGATTCTGGTGAGCGTCTTGAGTTAAAAGAATTTGATGATTTTGAAAGTATTTTAAAAGAAGATTTAGATTCTCAAGTTATTGAGGACTCTTTTTCTAGTACTAAAGAGAAAAATTTGTATGACAAGTTGAAAGGTAAAGTAGATAAAGAAAAAAGCGATGATATTGCCGATTTTGAAAAACCCATTTTTCAAAATATAACCGATGATCATTATTCTTCTAGTTTTGATTTTAATGATGTTGAAAAAGTTGTAAGTAAATTTAATGTTAAAGAATCTCTAAGTAATGTTATGCTAAATAGTGATGAGAAAGCTGTATTAATAAATTTCATTGATAGGGTAGAAAGTGAGCTTGAGTTAAATCCCAATAGGAATATTTTTAAAATTAAACAAGAGTATGAAGTTTTAAAAAAAATTAAATTTTTACTTACTAAAACTTAAAAATCCACTCATTAAAATTTTATTTTAATTTTTATAAAAATTTTTAAATTAATTTGGTAATTAGATGATTTTTTGTTTTAATCAAAATGTTAATGTTAACTTAAAAGATAAATTTTGCCAGTAAAGCTAGGCAACACTTATCTTTTAAGAAAATATTGCCTATTTCACTATTAATTTTGACTATATTAATTTTTATATGTTTTGCTTTTTATTCTTTTTAAATACATCAAGTAAGATTAATCTGTATTGTTGTGATGCTCATGGTGATCTTCTTGATTATCATTGCTGGAAATATTATTTTTTTCTGTTAATTTTTTTTCTAAGTTAAATACATCAAAAAAAGTCCATTTGCTAGTAATGTAGTAATGCTCATCTTTATCTTTTTTAATTAATATATCTTTGTCATTTTCTTCGTTTTTATTAAAGTAAACCTCAATATTGTTAACACTTTTATTGCTCCATTTGACTTCAATTCTGTATTGAAGTTGATATTCATTTATTTTAGATTTATCAATTTCAAGACCATCAGCTTTAAACTCGGCAATAATATTTAAAGGCCTTTCTTTTTTTATTGCTTGGTTATTTAAGAAATAAAGCCCATCTTTAGTGGTAATTTCGTAGTTATTCTTTATATTATTTTCATTTTCCGTGTTAAATTTTTTTATTATCTTGAATGATAAATTTTCTAATTTTGTGTTTTTTTCTTGAAATAATGTAGTATCTGAAAATGTATTATATGAATTGCCTTTATATGATAAGAAAATATTTTTTGTTAAGTAAACATTTTCGTCACTGCCTTTAATGTATGCCAATCTTGAATCGCCTTCTCCTGATTTCCCAACAAAAATTTCTGTTAATAGTTTGTTATTATTATCAAATAATTTGAAGCTTGGGTTTTCCCCAATACCCAGTTCTTTGTGCTTTTTTTGATCCTTACTTACAAGTTTATTTTTTTGAAGTTCGTCTAATGCTTTGATTAGAGAGTCAACTTTTTTATTGTCAACAGGAATAGTTTGTTTGTTATATGTTAATATCCAATCTTTATCAAGTTTTGTTAGTGTTCCTTCAAGTTCTGTTTCAATTTTAGAAATTAAATTTAAGTCAAAATCGAAAAATTTTTCTTCCAGAATCCTTGCTACTTTATTTTCATTTGAAAAAATTATTCCCAACAAGAATGTGGATGTTAACACTACTATTATCAGTATTTTTATTTTTTCTTTATTAATTGAGAATATTTTTGGCTTTGTCATAAACACTCCTTTGTTTTAATTTGCTTTTCTTTTTCTAGTAAATCTAACAAGTCCAAATATTAGTATTATTGTTGGAAGAATAATTAAGTTCACAATTATTAGTGAAAATTTTGCATTGATCATTTCGTTTGAAGAGCTTGTAAATTTTAGTTTAGCTCGCACTTCTCTGGACTTAATATTGAAGAATTCTTCCTTTTGCATTAAATAATCTGAAATTCTTCCCGACAGTTCAAAGTTTGATGGGGAGCCATTATACATATAATCACTAAATATCATGCTTGATCCTGTTAGGATTATTTTAGAATTTTTGGAGTATTGTTCTTTATAAAGGCTTTTAACTTTTCCTTCGATTGCATATCCGAGTATTTTGAGTTTGTTATCTTCAAATTTATTTGGAACTTCAAACGCATTCAAAGATATGTTTGAAAGATTGGGTTCTTTAACTTGCCATGATTGTTTGGAGCTTGAAAATAGAGGTAAGAATTTTACTTCTTCTGTATCTTTTTTTATAAGTTCTAATGAGCTGCTCCAAGGAATTGTAGCATCATAAAAATTTTTTAGTAATAGCATGTCTTTTTTTACAATATTATTTTTATCTATTAAGATCCATGGATAGTAAGTTTGGAAATTTCCACCTAAAAAGATTGTGGGAGCTCTTTTATCAAGAATGATATTATCGTTATATTTTATGCCATAACTTTCAAATAGATCGAATAATTTAGATTTAATAGGAGCTATTCCGTATGGATTTTGAGGATTGTAATCAATTGCGCTTGTTGCAAAAAATATTTTTCCATCATTAACGATAAAATTATCAATTTTTTTTACAATCTCTTCGTTAATTTCTTTAGCGCCAATAATGAATAAACCGTTTATTTCTTTTTCTATTTTTTCTAATTTTTCAGTTTTTAAATCTATTTCTTTTATTTCAATGCCAAATGCTTTTTTCATTATTTCGGGAAAGTTTTTGTGTGCTTCTTTTAAAGTGCTGTCGCCAAAGGCAAGACCCAAAACTTTTTTTGTATTGTTTATTAGTTTGTCAAGCCCATTTGCAAGGTCATATTCTAAATTACTGATTTCTGTTACAATGGGTATTATTTCTCTTTTTCCTTCGTAAATAATTTCAATTCCTGAGTATATTTTTAGTATTGAGAGTTGATTAATATCTCTTAAATCGATTTGCTGAGAAGGAATTCCGATGTGTTCTAATGGGGTTGAAATTTTATCAGCATCAATTTCTTTATAAATTACCTTACCTTGTGAAGCATCAGAAAAACTTATTAAAAAATTTTTTATTTGATTTGGGAAAGCAAAATAGTTTTCTAGGCTTCCTGAATTGTAATAAGTTATATATATTGTTTCATTTGCACTTGAGAATAAATTTTTTGTAACTTTAGATATTGTAAAAGCTTTGTGTTTTGTAAAGTCTATTTTAAAAATGAAAATAGATATATTGCAAAAAATCAAAAAGATTATTGTAAGGTTTAAAGTTAGGTTTAAAACCTCATTTTCTTTATTTTTCATCATTTTATCTCCATTTTTTTAGTGTTATGCTATGCGTGCTTAATATTAGAAACATTATTGTTAATGTAATAAAATAAACAAAGTCTGATAAGTTTAATATTCCCATATTAAAATAGCTGAAGTGATTGGTTATTGAAATAAAATTAAGTATTTCGCCTATTATATTTTCTTTCCCAAAAATCATAACTAATTTTCCAGAAAATAGTATTAATATAAGTGTAAATACTGTTAGTATATAAGACACTATTTGACTTTTTGTAACAGAGGAAATAAATGTTCCCATGCTTAGTACTGAAAGAGAATAAAGAATTATTCCCAAATATTGAAGGAATATTATTCCAAGATCAAATTCGCCCATGAAAATTGTCATTATTGTAAGAGGTAGTGTAAGTGAGAATAGTATCAAAGTAAATATTTTAAGCGTAATAAATTTGCCTAAGACTATCTCTTGAGGGCTTAATGGTAGGGCATAAAGAAGTTCAATACTTCCTGTTTTATGTTCTTCTGAGAATACTCCCATGCTAAGTGCTGGTAGTACTAACATTAAAATAATGGGCATTGAAGAGAAATAAGAGGTAAGAGATGCATTATCTTTAATAAAAAATCCTGATAGAAAAATAAATGAAAAGTTTATGAATATTAAAAAAAATAGCATCACAACGTATGCAGTTGGAGTTCCAAATAATATTTTTAGCTCTTTTTTAGAAAGCGATAAAGATTGCTTTAAATCTATTTTCATTTTTTTCCCTCCTTGGTTAATTTGCTAAATATTTGTTCAAGGCTTTCATGTCTTGGGATCATTGCTTTTAAGATTACATTATTTTTTACTATGTAGCTAAAAAGATCTTCTTCTGTTTTGCCTTGGGACAGTTTTAATGAAATGTTTAAATCTTTCTGGTATTCTTCAATTTGTATTAATGTAAAAATGTCATTTTTGCTATTGAAAAATGCCTTTTCATTTCCAGAATTTTTTGAAACTATTAATTCTATTTCAATTTCTTTAAGTTTATTTTTAATAATATTTTCTTTTGTATCATCAGCAACAATCACCCCGTTGTTGACAATAATTATTCTTTTGCAAATAGATTCTACTTCGCTTAATATGTGCGAAGAGAATAATATTGTGCTTTTTTGGGCTAGTTCTTTTAAAAATTCTTTAAATTCAATTATTTGATTAGGATCAAGACCATTTGTAGGCTCATCTAGTATTACAAGTTTGGGATTGTTTATTAGAGCACCTGCTATTCCTACTCTTTGTTTAAATCCTTTTGAAAGCTGAGAAATTAGCTTATCTTCAACTTCTTTTAATTTGAATACGTTTATTACCTTATCAATTTCTTTTTTTAAGTTTTTAACACCTTTTATCTCTGATATGAACTTTAAATACTCCTTAACAGAAAGTTCTGGATAAAGAGCTAATTTTTCAGGAACATATCCTATTTGTTGTAGTATTTCTTTTGAATCTTCTACAATGTCTTTCCCGAAAATTTTCACATTACCTTTGTTTGGATAGTGAAATGATGTTAAGATTTTAATTAATGTTGACTTTCCCGCTCCGTTTGGGCCAAGTATGCCAAGAACTTCGCCTTCCTCAACTTTAAAGCTAACATTAAATAGTGCTGTAAATGAGCCATACATTTTGGTAACTTTTTCTACATTTATCATATACCCTCCTATTTAATAATAAAGTTATTTTTACTTGCTTCAAGTCTCATCCCATCTTTTGTTAAAAAGATTTCTCCATCTGGATATTCCAATTTTGCCTCCTTTAGTAAGTTTTCGAGATCTTTTTTTAATGTATATCTTTCACTAAAATGAATAAGTCCTGTTTGTAGAACTTTTGCTTGCTTGACAATATTTGCAGCTCCAACAGCTGTTAGGTGTAGCTTTTTATCTGCTTCTTTTTTAAGTTCATTTTTAAATGTACTCTCAATTATTACAAGGTTAAAATTTTTGATTTGTTGTATTAATTCTTTAAAATAACCAGTATCTGTAATGTAAGCAACTTTTAATCCTTTTGTAGGTTCCCCAAGTATTTCTGATGGCTTTATAATTTTCCCGTTTATTATTATTTCCTTCCCATCTTGCAGGTTTTTTCTAACAGGTCCTTTAGGGATATTTAACTCTTCTGCTTTTTTTGTATTAAATTTGCCGGGTTTATCTTTTTCTATAAATAAATATCCAACGCATTCTATTGAATGTTTTAGCCTGGTGTATTCAATTTTTTTTGTTTTGTCTTCATATATTATTTTTTCGGTTTTGTCTATGATTATTTCTTTGTAGATTATTTCATAATTTTTGTAGATTTTAAGCATATCTATATTAGCTTTTGTATAATTTTTTATTCCAACAGGTCCAGCGATTATTAATGGTTCTTTTCGCGTTTCTCCACTTTGTGACATTAGCATTACTATTCCAAGTAGTCCTGTAATGTGATCGGCATGTAAGTGAGTAATGCAAATCATTTTTATTTTTTGCCAAGATATTTTTTGTTTTCTTAAAGACATTTGAGTTCCTTCTCCACAATCGAATAAGAAGTTATCTCCATTGTATTCAATTAGCACAGATGTCAAATATCTATTGTGGAGTGGTCTTGTTCCTCCAGTTCCTATAATATTAATGTTAAATCCCAAAGATTGTGCTCCCAATTTGTTTTGAAAATATTAATTAATTTTAATTGTTTTGTTAAACTTTATTTCATCTTTAGTTTCTCTTTAGATAAAAATTGTTTTAGCTTAACCTAAGTATTATATTATTTTTTTATGAATTTAGAAATATTGGAGATGGAATTGTTTGTTGGCATGGATTTAAAATTTTTGTTTTTAAGAATAATGCAAAATATTGTAGTATTTTACAAATCTTTTAATATTGTAATGATTTGGAATTTTGTCAATTTTTTCAATATTATTAACTAATAAATTTGATAAGTATGGTGCCATTGATATACCTCTTGTTCCAAAACCATTTAATATGAAGATATTTTTATGCTTTGGATGCTCTCCCAAGAAAGGTTCTCTGTCAAGAGTTGAAGGCCTTATGTGTGCTTTTTGATCAATAATTTTGCATTTTTGATTTGTTATTTTTTTAAATTTTTCTAATAATTCTAATTTTGCCCATTCATTTGTAAGTGTATTCCAAGTGTTCCATTCGTAGGTTCCCCCAAGATAAAATTTATTGTCTTTTAAGTGAATTAAAGATACGTGTCTATTGTAAACTTCTTTAAAATTTATTTTTTTGCATTCTAATATAATTATTTCGCCTTTTGCAGGTTCAAATGGAAGATATGAAAAAAATCCTTTGAGTTTTTCTTTATATCCTTTTGCAAATATTAATTTTTCAAATTTGAAATCTTCTATTTTGAAAAACTTTTCTCCAAGTTTAATTTTATTTTCATCAATATTTTTGTTTATGTATGAATTTTTTTTGATAAAATATTTCTTAAGATTTTTTATGTAGAGCTTTGTATTGATCCTGGCACCTTTTATTATCATTCCTCCATTAGAGTCATTTGAAAAATCATAAATTTTTCCATCTTTTATTTTTAAAATAAAGTTTTTCATATTTATATCATTTTCAATTTTAGTAACCAGTTCATTTTTTTGATTTGCACTAGTAAAGGGTCTAAAGATATTTTTTTCTATAAAAAAGTTGGATTTAATAGTTTTTTCAATTTCTTGATAGTAGTTTTTTGCAAATTCAAAAATATGAGGCTCTTTCCAGGCAATATTCATTTTTCTACCCATAATAGGGTTAATAAGTCCACCTGCTATTATTGTTGCTTTTGTATCTTCATCGTCGAAAAGAATTACTTTTTTATTTCTTTTAAGTAGTTCGTAGGTAATGGTACTTCCCGCTATTCCTCCTCCAATAACTGCAAATTCATGATACATTAGAAACCCCTTTTTTAGATTTTGCTTATTTATAAATTTAGAGTATTTTTTGATTATAATGAAGCTTAATTAAATATTTTTATTCGGTTTTTGCTTTTAATAAAATAAGTTTGATTGTTTGGTTTTTATGAGTTCTTGTCATTTAAAAACCTTTTATTTTAAATTATAATATATCATTATGTTTTTATATAAGGGATGTTTTATGACCAGTAAAGAAGATAATAATATTTGTGTCTTGCATGATAAATCATTGGAGTTAGTTTTAAAGAGTAGATCAATAGTTATTGCTGGTGAGATTACTAAGGATGTTTCTCAGTTTTTTCAGGAAAGAATACTGTTGTTAGAAGCTTTGGATTTTAAAAAGCCTATATTTGTATATATTGATTCAGAAGGCGGTGATATTGATGCTGGATTTGCTATTTTTAATATGATTCGTTTTGTTAAGCCTAGAGTTTTTACAGTTGGGGTAGGGCTTGTTGCTAGTGCTGCTGCTTTAATTTTTTTGGCTGCTAAATTAGAAAATAGATTTTCACTACCTTTTGCTAGGTATTTATTGCACCAACCTTTGAGTGGATTTAAAGGAGTTGCTACAGATATTGAGATTTATACTAATGAGTTAAATAAAGTTAAAAAAGAACTTAATAATATTATTTCAAAAGAAACGGGTCAAAAGATTTCTAAGGTAGAAAAGGATACTGATAGAGATTTCTGGTTGGACAGTGATTCTGCAAAAAAGTATGGACTTGTATTTGAAGTTGTTGAGACAAAGTTCCAAATTGAAGAGTTTATTTCTGCTTAGCGTTTTATTTTTTTCCTGTAATTTTGTAGATATAGATTTTAGAATTTTGGAGTTTAAGGCTGCAAATTTTAATTTAAATGATAATTCTTCTCAAGAATTATTAGATTCTGCTTATAATATTCTCAATCAAAGTTTTGATTTAATAGTTATTAAGAACCTTGAAAATAAACATGTTCTTGATTTGATCAATAATAGAGTTTTATTTGGGGCTTTTAAGAATGCTTATTTTATTGACCAGGGGAAAGGATTTTCAATTGGCATTCTGTCTAAGCGTAAAATAAATATTAAAGTTTTAAGTGTGATGCAAGATTATGATGATTTAAAATTAGGATTGTTTGTCAATTTTAAATTTAAGGATAATCATTATGGTCTTGTTATTTATAATTTAAACAATGATTTTATTAAAAATCCTCCTAGTTTGCAAATTAATGAACAGATTTTGCATTTAAAAGCCCAAATAGATAAATTAATGTTTATTTTAGATGGATCTGAATTTGTTATTTTTGATGTATTAAGCAAAAATGGATTTTTTAGTTTAATACATGATTCAAGTAATATTTCAATGTTGGCAAATAAAATTGATTTTAGGGTTTTTTCTAATTTTTTTGCAAGTGTTTCTTTGTATTCATTTATGTTTATCATTACAGATTATTTGCACAGCAATTATGCTATTGAGAATTTTCCTCAAAAAATAGTTATCAATTGAGTTTTTGGATTTGTTTTCTTGTTAAACTTGACATCATAATATATTATTATTATTATATTATTCGATGCCGAAGTGGTGGAAGTGGTAGACACACAGGACTTAAAATCCTGAGGAGGAAGCTCCGTACCGGTTCAAGTCCGGTCTTCGGTATTTTTTATTTACATTTCTCAGCCATTTTTTTGTTTATAAGTATTCCTAGTGTAAATGATGTCCCTAAAGATATAAAAGATGTAAAGTTGATTTTAAAATTTAATCTTACTAAGATTAATATCATTTGTAGAATTGATCCAAAAATTAGACCTTTTGATAAATAAATAAAATTATTTAGATGGTTGTCTATTATTTTTTTAATTATTAATATTGCTGTAATTATTCCTATTGTTGCAGCTGTTGTAAATATTACAATAAGAATAATGTTAAATTCGGATATAATGAGTATTATTTCTTTATAAAAACCAAGTAGTAAAAGCATTGCGGATCCTGAGATTCCTGGCAAGATCATTGATGCTCCGCTTATTGTTCCTGATGATATTAATAGGAAATAATATTTTATTGAGTTTTTCTCTTGAGGTATTTTATTTTGTAAGTGTATATTAAATTCTTTGATTATTAAGAAGAGTATTATAATGGCTACACCAATAAAAAATAATAAATACTTTAATATTTTTTCATTAATATTGTTTGTTTTTATAGATATTTCATTTTTTAGTGTTAGCATATTCCCAAATGTTAATCCTATAAAAAATACTATTAATAATGATTCTATTCTTCCATTGTCAAATGCATAAGCTTTAAATATTTTTGCAGTTAATAATATTGAGGTTAACATTCCTGTTGTCAAAATAGTTAAAAACATTAAATTTTTTTTAATTTCTACGAGCTTTAAAATTTCTGAAATAGAATTTATTATTTTGTAATAAATTTTTAGTATTAAAGCCAACGTTCCCCCAGAGATTCCTGGGATTATATTTGCAATTCCAAGTAAAATTCCCTTGATATAAATATTAAGCATTTTTATTTTTAGACTTTAAGTGTTTACAATTTAAATGCTTTATCTGTCATCACCTTCACCGTTTATTGTTCCATTTTCATGACGTTTTTGTATTTTTTCTAGGTTCGTAAGGGCAACATCTTCAAGAGTAATGCCTAAATTGTTGCTTAAGCTTGATAAGTACCACAAAACGTCTCCAAGCTCTTTTTTGATTGATATTAAATACTCAGCATCAATAATGTAATCTTTATCTCTTCCTAATTTTTTTATTTTTTCAACAACTTCTCCAGTTTCACCAGCAAGACCAAGCGTTGTTAAAATTAATTCTTCTTTTTTATTTTTGTATTTAGCAGTTTTTTTTGCCTTTTCTTGGTATTCATTTAGTTCCATGTTGAGAGACAGTTTATTACAGTTTGTTATTATTTACAAGTCAAAACATAATTTATTTTTTTTATGTTTTTTATTATATTTGATTGATTAGGTATGAAAGTGTTTTAAGTATGAATAAAATTTTTTTTTTATTAAAATTAATTTTCTTTTTTTTAAAAGCAATTTGTATTTTTTCTTATCCAGAAATAAAAAATTTTTCAAGAAAAGATCCTATTTTTTCTGATCTTAGATTTAAAATTTCTAAATATAATAAAAAACAGCGTATTCCTTTGTTTGTTTACTCATATAAAGTTAAAAAAGGCGATACTTTTTTTAAAATTGCTAATAAAATAAATGGATGGCAGTCTGGTATTGCTACTGTTAATTTATTAGATTCTCCTTTTGTAAGTGTTGGGCAAGAGATTCTTATTCCGAGTAAAAAGGGGGTTTTTGTTTTTGATAGTAAAGATTATAGGTTTAATAATTTGCTTTTAGCAACAAGGGATTTGACTAAAGCTGAAAAGGTAAAGATTAAAAGGAATGGCAAAATTTATGAGTTTTATTTTTTTGATTTTTCTAAGAATCCAGATTTTGGACTTTTTTCAGGTACAGAGCTACTTTTCTTTTTAAATTCTAACTTTATTTTTCCTTTAAAAAAATTTATTGTTAGTTCTGATTTTGGATTTAGAAATGACCCTTTTACTGGTAATAAAAGTTTTCATACAGGAATAGATCTTGCAGCTCCAATGAATACGGAAGTGTATTCTTCTTCTTCTGGAATAGTTATTGAAGTTGGATACAATAATCTTTATGGTAATTTTGTTGTAGTCGGGCACAAAAATAATATTAAGTCTCTTTATGGTCATTTAAATTCATATACTGTAAAGACAGGAGATTTTGTGAAATCGGGCGAATTTCTTGGAAGGGTGGGGCAAACTGGACGTTCAACGGGTCCTCATTTACATTTTGAGATATTAAAAAAAAGTATTCCTATTAATCCTTTAAAGCTTTTAAAGTAAATTTTGATCGCAGTCAAGGCTAAGTAAAAGATAATTATTAAATTATAATAATTATTAATTAATAATAATGTATAATTGTTTGTTTTATAAAAATATTTTTACACTTTTTAGCTAAGATTTTGAAAGAAAGTGTTTCATTTTAATATAGTTATTAACCTTGAAAAAGTTTTTGGTTTCAAAAATATACATACGATCTAATTATATGTTATTTTTTTATATTGATTATAATTTGATAATTTAAAATAATCTTATTGTTATTGATCAATGTGATATTCTATTATTTTATTATGTAAAGTTTTTCTTCCTATTTTTAATATTTCAGCACATTTACTTTTATTGTTTTTAAAATGGAAAAGCGTTTGTTTTATTATTTCTTTTTCAGCCTCTTTTAAGCTAATTCCTATTGGTAGGGTTATCTTGAATATAAGATTTTCATTGTTTTTAATTTTTGCCGGTAAATCTTCTTTAGTGATTTGTTTTCCTTTTGACAGTATTAGTGCGCTTTCAAGTACGTTTTTTAGCTCTCTAATATTTCCTGGCCAATCGTAATAATAGAGAGCTTTCATTGCATCATTAGAAAGAGTTTTTTCTTCCCTATTGTTTTCTTTTGCAACATCTTTTATTAATATGTTTGTTAAATGGGATATATCATCTTTTCTCTCTCTTAAAGGTGGTATGTTTATGTTGATGATATTTAATCTGTAGAATAAATCTTCTCTAAATTTTTCTTTTTTAATTTCCTCTTCAATGTTTTTGTTTGTTGCAGCTAGAAGTCTAATGTCAACTTTAATTGTATTTTCCCCCCCAACACGTTCAAAGGTTTTGTTTTGCAGGACTCTTAAAAGTTTAACTTGAATTTCAGGTGAAATTTCTGCTATCTCATCAAGAAAAATTGTACCTTTATTTGCAAGTTCAAATCTTCCTTTTTTTTTGGAAATTGCGCCAGTGAATGCCCCTTTTTCATGTCCGAAAAGCTCACTTTCAAGTATGCTTTCAGAAAGTGCAGCGCAATTTACTTTTATAAATGGCTTGTCATTCCTATTTGAAAGGTCAAAAATAGCATCAGCTATTATTTCTTTGCCAACGCCGCTTTCACCTGTGATAAGAACAGATGCATTTGATTTTGCTATTTTTATTACAAGTTCAAAAATTCTTTGCATTAATAATGATTTTCCCATGATTTTTTCATAGTATTTCAAGTCTTTTCTTATCAGTATATTTTCTAAATTGGTAATTTCATCATTGTTATTTTCTTTTTTATTTAATGATCTTTTTATTATTAATAAAAGTCTTTCAAGATCTAAGGGTTTTATTAAAAAATCATAAGCACCTTCTCTCATGGCATCTACAGCAGAATCAACTGTTCCGTGAGCTGTTAAAATAATAAAAGGTATTTCTAAGTTTTTTTCTTTAACTATTTTGAGCAATTTTTCCCCGGATATTTGAGGCATTCTCAGATCAGATATTATTACGTCAAGATTTTCATTTTCAATTATTTCAAGAGCCTCTTCTCCGTCGCTAGCGGTGAAAACAAAATATCCTTCATCCTCAAGATAAGTAGCAATTCCTTCTCTAATATTCTTTTCATCGTCAGCTACAAGTATTTTACTCATTTTTAATATCCTTCGATTAAAATATTTTTTTTATTTAGTTTGGGGAGCGTAATGGTAAAAATAGTACCTTTATTCTTTGTACTTTCCACAAAAATTTCACCTCCAAGCTCTTTTATTATTTTATAAGAAATGGTGAGGCCTATTCCACTTCCTTTTTCTTTTGTGCTAAATTGAGGTTTAAATATTTCCTCTTTTACCTCATCTTTTATTCCGTTTCCATTATCTTTTATATTGATATGTATTTTATTGTCTTTTTCAAAAAGAAAAATTTCTATTTTTTTTATTTCTTTTTTTGTTTCAAACAACGCTTCTTCCGCATTTTTAACAATGTTTATAATAACTTGTTTTAATAATTTTTCATCAATGAGAATATTACTTATTTTATTTAAATTCAGTAATAACTTTATGTTTTTGTTTTCTAATCCAGGATTTAACAATTCATATACATTTTTTATTACTTGTGTAATGTCTTTTTCTTGTAGGTTGATTTTTATTGGCCTAACAGTTAATAAAAATTCTGTTACTATTTTATCTACTCTGTTTATTTCTTCTTTTATGATTTTAAAATAATTTTCGGCTTTACCGTTTTTCAGTTTTTGCTTTTTAATTTCCTTTTTTAATAGTTGTAAATTTATATCGATTGCCCCAAGGGGATTTTTGATTTCGTGAGCAATGTTTCTTGCATGTCTTGTAAAAGAGGCTAAAGCCTCAACTCTTCTAAACAGTTCTTCTTTCTTCTTTTTCTCTTTAATGTCTTCAATTAAAATAATGTTGCCCTCAAGTTTTTTTTCTTTTACATAAGGCATAAATGAAATTTTAATATATATGCTGTTTGAGATTGGAACTTCTAATCCTATTATTTTGTCTTCTGTTCTAACTAGTTCTTTTATTAAATTTATTAAGATTGGAATTTGGATATCATCAAGAATTTCTATTTTTGATTTAGATGTTAAGGCTAAAATTTGGTATAAAATTTTGTTTGAATAGATTATGTTGTTTTGCTTGTCAAGCACAATAATGCCTTCATTAATTGATGCAAATATTCCGTCATATATTTCTATTTTTTTGTAAATTTGTTCAATAAATTTAGTTTTTTGTTCATTAGACAGTTTGTTTAGTTTTGTTAAAGCTTTTTTAAAAAAGTTATTCATATTTCTTCGTAATTTAGCATCAAGTTTTCTATTATTAATTTTTTGTTTTGATTGTAAGGGCGATATTTGTAAATATTTTTCAAATATTTTGTATATTTGAGGTATTGATTAATATTGATTTTATTTTCTAAAAAATCTTCTCTAATGTTTATTGTAAGTTCGTTTAAAAACATTTTAAAATTTTGATCATCTTTGATAAAGTCGATTTTTTCAAGATTAAATATGGATTTTTTTTCTTTTATTATATTTAAAATTTTTATCAATTCTTTTTTTATTTTTTTTCTTTCTTCTTTGTAAAATGATGCAAAATACTCTTCAATTGTTATCTCTTTGTTTATGAGAAAGCTTTCTTTAAATCTTTGGATTTCTAAGCTTCTCTCTGATTTTGTAAAATTGTAAATTCTAAGTCTTGAAAGTATTGTTTTGGGTATTTTGTTTTTATTTCTTGCTGCCAATATGAAGTAAATATTTGAAGGAGGCTCTTCTAGTATTTTTAAGAGCGAATTGTGCACATTAAATGATAAATTTTCGATTTCGTTTATGTATATTACCTTTGGTTTTTCTTTTTCGGAAAAAATCCAAGCTTGGATTTTCTTTATGTCATAAACAGTAATACTATGACTTATTTCTTTATTTATATTTTCTATGTTTTTTATAAGTTCATTTTTTATGTTTATATTATGCTCTTTTTTATAATAAACAGAATTAATATAATTTATATTTTTCTCTATTTTTTTTAAATTTTTTTCATTGCTGAAATAACATTTGGTAAAAATTACAGTTTTAATGTATTCTAAGTATTTATTTGCTATCTTTTGTGAATTTGTAGCAAGATGTGCTTTTGTTTCTACTGTATCAAAATTTGAAAAAATAAGTAAATTGGGGCTTGTTAAGGTTTTTTCTTTTAATATTTTTTTTGCAAGCTCAAGTGCGCTGACTTTTTTTGATGAAAATTTTTCTCCTAGCAAAAGAATTGCATTTGGCAATGTTTTTTGATCATATTCGTTTATTATGTCTTTAGCAATTTTTGGAAGTATTGTCATTGTTGGTTCCTTATTTTGTTTTTGAGATTTTAAAGAGATAGTTTATTCCGGGGTTTAAATAATCAAGGAGTTTGCTTTCTTTGAGGAAATATTCAGGATTGAATATTTGTTGTGAGTGTATAATGTAAACTACAATTGCAATTATTCCAAAAGCTTCAAGCAGGCCAAGTGCTAAGCCTAGCATTCTATTGAAGAATAATAATTTAAGCTGATTTAATATTGATTCTATTAAGGATTGTAGGATTAAAAATCCTATATGTATGAGCAAAAAAAATACAAGTAGTGCCTGAATATAGGATAGTTCAATAATAGGTTCGACCAATTTTCTAAATTCTTCAGTTTTTTTGTAAAGCAGCAATATTAAAACAAAAACCTCAGCAAATCCACCAATTTCTTTAATAAATCCTCTTAAAAAGCCTCTAAATCCTAAAGATATAAAAATTATTAATATTAGTATGTCTACTATTCCGTTTATTTTTATAGGATCGTTTAATATCATTTTTATTTTGTCTCCTTAATATCTTTTATTAGTAATTGGGCTATTAAAGTTGAGGAATGTTTATTATTGAATTTTTCGATATTTGTTTTTAGAGAGTTGATTTTTTCTTTATCTTTTAAAGTTTCTTTGATAATTTGCAAGATATTTGTATTTAAAATTTCATCTTCATCTATATAAATGCAAGCATTGTTATTTTTTAGTAATTTCGCATTTTTAATTTGATCTCCTCTAGAGCCTTTTTTAAATGGAATCAAAATTACACATGCGCAAGCATTTGCAAATTCTTTTATTGCTCCAGCGCCGGCTCTACTTATTATTATATTGGAAAATTTAACTATACTTGACATTTCTGCTGCATTAAAAAATTGTCTTCTTAAATAGTTATCTTCTCTTAGGTTATTTAAGTTTTTTCCTGATTGATGGATGAGGTAAATTCCAAAGTCCTTTTTAATATTAAATGCAAGGCTGTTTAAAGCATTAGCGCCAAGAGATCCTCCGAGTATACTAACGATTGGTTTATTTGTATTTTGAGTTAATTGCTTGATAATTTTAGGATTTGGAGTTAGAAATTCTTTTCTTATTGGAGATCCTGTAAAAACGATGTTTTTGTTTTTTTTAAAGTATTTTTTACTCTCTTTAAAGCTTATGTGTATTTTGTTTGCGAACTTAGAGTTAATTTTTGTTGCAAGTCCAGGATCCAGGTCCATTTCATGGGTTATTCTTTTGATTTTTAGCAAACTAGATGCAATAATTGTGGGGGTTGAGACAAATCCTCCAGTTGCATAGATGATCTTGGGTTTATATTTTTTTAAAATGTAAAAGCTTTTTATTATTCCAAGGATTACTTTGAAAAAGTCAGTGAAGTTTTGAAAAGAAAAATAGCGTCTAAGTTTTCCACATGGAACCGGAATAAATTTAATGTGATGTTGTTCTTTTATTAATTTTTCTTCTATAGAGTTTTTTTTGCCTATCCAAAAAAATTCAATTTCATTGTCGAATTCTTTTAATTTTTGTATTATGGATATTCCTGGAAATATATGACCCCCAGTTCCCCCTCCTGTAAAAAATATTATTTTTTTATTTGACATATGTTTTTTGCTCATAAAGACAATAAAAGTATTTGCTTTGTAATAGATTCTTTGTATATTTTAGTTTAATAATAATTGCAATGCAATCATTGCCCGGTTGTCTTTGTACTAAAGAAATAGATCAAACCCTTAAACTTAAACTAAATTTAATAAAATTGAAATTTAAAATGTATTTTTTAAGAAATTTTCAATTTGAACCCCTTCTTTTTTTAAAGCATTTTCTTTAATTGAATTTTGTATTATTAGGTGAATAGCTTTTGTTGTTTTTTCTAAAGCCTGTTCTATTTCAAATTTTTCTAAGTATCCTATGAGTAGGCTAGTAAATAGATCTCCTGTTCCACTGAAATCTTGTTCTAATTTTTCTAGAAAAAATTCTGAGTATTCGTTGTTATTAGGGTTGTAGCAAATGTTTCCCAAGAGATCTCCTTTTTTTATGCTTGTAACAACTACTAATCCTTTTGTATCAAGATTTGATATTGCTTTTATGATTTCATCTTTGTTTTTAAGTTGTGAGCTTTTACTTAGCATTTCAAGTTCTGTAATATTGGGTGTTATTATTGTTGCGTATTTTATAATTTTTCTAAACCCACTAATTATTTTATCATCAAACAAGGGATAAATTTTCCCATTGTCAGCAAATACAGGATCAATTACGATTTTTTCAAATTTTATTAACTTAATTATTTTTTCTATTGTTATTTGTTGTGCTTCACTACCCAGAAATCCAGTGTAGAGTATATCAAAGTGTTCATCTTGCTCTTTCCATATCTTAATAAATTTTTCTAAGTGATTAGTTAGATCTACTATTTCAAATTTTTTATAAGCTGTGGTTGCAGAAAGGACCGCTGTTACAAAAGGACACACTTGCATATTAAACGAAGATATTACTGGTATGCACATTGTAAGAGATGTTCTTCCCATGCTTGAAATGTCATGCATTGCTAAAACTCTTTTCAATATTTTTTCTCCTTATTGTGGTTTTTATAATTTTCTATTCTTGAATTTGCATCAATTTCAATTGGACTTTCTCCATATTTTAAATACATATTAAATCCAAGTCCCGCAATCATTGCCCCATTATCTGTGCAAAGGTCAATGGGAGGATAGTAAGTTTGTATTTTAAGCTTATCTATTTTTTCTCTTAAGTATAGATTGCTTGCAACCCCACCAGCTATTACCAATTTGTTTATTTGAGTATCTTTTATTGCTCTTTTGATGGGGGTTATTAGATTTTCAAAGGCGGCTTTTTGGAAGCTTGCGGCTATGTTATTTTTTGTTGTTGGATTATTTTTGTTTTTAAATTTTTCAAGTTGGTGTATGCAGGCTGTTTTTAGCCCTGAATATGAAAAGTCATACCAATTTTCCTTTTTTCTAAAGGTGGTAACTGGAAATTTAAATGTGTTTTCGTCCCCATTTTTAGATATTTGTTCAATGTTTGGGCCCCCGGGGAATCCCATATTGTAATGTTTTGCCACTTTATCAAAGGCTTCTCCACAAGAATCATCTAAAGTTCTTCCAAGTATTTCAACATCATCGAAATTTTTTTGTTTGGCAATCAATGTATGTCCACCGCTTAATAATAATGATATAAATGGATATTCTATTTTTGAGTGCATTAAAGGGGCGTAAAGATGGCCTAGAATGTGGTCAATGCAAATAATAGGTTTTTTTAATGCAATTGCTAGACCTTTGGCAAAATTTAATCCAACTATTAAAGACCCAATAAGCCCAGGTTTAGATGTGACAGCTATTAAGTCAATTTCAGATATTTTAGTATTTGCTTTTTTGAGTGCATTTATACAGACATGCATAATAGATTCAGCATGAAGTCTTGATGCAATCTCGGGTACTATGCCGTAATATTTTTTGTGTTCTTTTTGGCTTAATTTTATATTGCTTAAAATACGAATGCCGTCTTCTACAACAGCTACGCAGCAGTCATCACAAGAGGTTTCTATTCCAAGCACTTTCATTGAATTGTTTCCTCATAAAGATTTAATAAATTGTCAAATTCGAATTCTTGGTTCAAATTTGACGCTTCTTTTTTTAGGACTTTTAGTGTGTTTTTAGACCAAATATGTCCGATTACTTTTACTACTCCATGTGTTCTTGCAATATTTTTTGCTTTTTCAAGCTCCTTGATTACAGATTCTTCTGTGTCTTTGTTATCAAGAAACACATCTCTTTTTTCTACTTTAACTCCAATTTCTTTGCCTATTGTTTCGGGTATGTTCCCGGCAATAGTTACGCTGTCGAAAAAATATCTATTAATCTCTTTAAGCTTTATCAAAATAATTTTCATTAAATCTTTATTTGAAGTGATTAAACTACCCATGTGGTTATTCATTATTTTTGTATCAGGATAATTTTTAAATGTTTTTTCTATTTTTTTGTGTATTTCTTCTTTGTTATCTTTTATGCTTATATGAAATTTTTCTATTGAATTTCTATGTTTTGATTGCATTGGGAAATGTATTATTACTATTTTATGATGATCTTTTAGTGTTTTGTATAAGTTTGTTGATTTTGGTAAAAATGGAATAATAGCATAATTTATTTTAAGATTGATTTTTATAAATTGTTCTAACATAAATTCATCATAACCAACGTCATCAATGATTAAATAAAATTTAGGTTTGATTTTGGCGGTTTTATTTTCTTTGTTATTTGTTCTTATTAAATTACTTTTTTGTATTTTTTGAAGCCCATCTTTAAGTGATGCATTTGCAACTTTTGAATTGTTTTTAAAATATAAAAAACTTGCGAATACTTGAGTTGTCGCAATAAGAATAGAAATTACAGTAAAAATCACAATAACAAGCTTGTTTTTTTTAACATAAAATATAAACATTTATGACCACTGACTTACAAGTAGATCAGAACATGCCATGAATGTCAATGTTGATTTAGCTCTTCTTTTAGTTTTTTAAGCACCCTTTTTTCAATTTGTCTTACAGTTTCTGATGATATCCCAAGTTCTGTTGAAATATCTTTTAAGGTGCTTTTTTTGGGGTTATTGTCTAGGTTGTATCTTTTTTTGATTATATATCTTTCCTTTTCATTTAATTTTGTTTCAAGTATGTAATTTAAGTGTTTAAGAGTTGAGTCTTGCTCAAGGGTAATTTCAGGGTTGAAGGAATTATCCTCATATAGATTTAAGAGCGTTGAATTTTCAGCTCCTTCTATTTCTTTATCCAGAGAATATTCTTTTTCAAGATAAGGAATAATTTTTATATATTGTGCAGGAGATAGGTTGAATCTCTTCATTATTTCTTCTTTTTTTGGAGATTTTTCTTCTTCTGTTAAATATTTATTTATTTGTAGTATTAAATTTTCTTTTCTGTAAGGGACTTTTACCAACCTAGTTTTAGTATTTAATGCTCTTTGTAGAGATTGTTTGATCCAGAATGAGGCATAAGTTGAAAATTTAGTATTTTTGTTAGGGTCATATTTTTCAGCAGCTCTTATTAATCCCAGGTTGCCTTCTTGGATTAAGTCTTCAATTTTTAGTCCCTTGCCAGCGTATCTTTTTATTATTTTTAAAACAAGTCGTAAATTTGCATTTATCATTTTGTTTTTTGCTTTTGCGCTGCCTCTTTGTATTTGTCCAGCAAGTTCAATCTCTTCTTCATGAGTAATTAGCTTGTGTTCTCTTACCGATTTTAAATATATGTTTAAATCCTCGTTACTAAATATATTCATAATAGTATATTTTCTCCCCTTTCGTGAATATTGTGATTATTTTAGCTTCGCTATTTAAATTTAATGCAAAAATTGTGCCAATTTAGTTTTAAACTATTTTTTTGATTAAAATGGATACAATTTAGGTTTTGTTTTTAGGATTAGTTATTTTTTTTGTAATTGGTTGTAAATTGAGTTAGCAATTCCAAAGCTTTGGGATTGTGCTATTTGTTTTGCTCTTTGTTCGTAAAGCATGTCTTCAAAAATTTCTTCTACTTGGCCTCCGTTTAGCAAATTTTGATCTTTGTTAAGGGTTTTTTTCATACTTTCAAGCATTTGCTTGATAAAGATGGCTTCAAACTCTAAAGAAGCTTTTCTAAGTTCGTAATTTTTTTGAGAAGACTTTTTTATTTCGGTAGGATTTTTGAAATTATTTACCTTATTTCTCTGATTTTTAAATTTTAGATTTTGCAAATTAATTTTAGCTTCCATCAACTTCCTCCAAGATAAGTTCCCCGTTTAATTTATTGATTTTTTGTGCAGCTTGAATTATTTTAATTAATTCTTTATGGCTAAGATTATTGGAATTTTTCAATATAAATTCGTTTAATTTCATTGAGTTTATTTGAATTGTTATTTTGTTATTACTATTTGTAATATCTTGATTGTCTTTTTCAATAGAGAATGTAAATGCTCCTATTTCTGCATTTTCACTTGCTAGGATAATGCTATTTTTTTTGTCTATTAATATCTTGGGAGTAGTTTCTACTTCAATATTCTCAATCTCTTCTAATAAGTTTATATCTTTTGCTTCTATTTCTATTGTGTTATTTGATTTAATTGTGTTGTTGATTTTCCTAAAGGTCAACATTTTATTAATTTTATTTATTAACGTATAATTTCCTTTTTTAAGAATTATATTATAATTGTAGTTGATATTTTGATTTTCATTTATTATTACACTATCTAGAATGTATCCAGATCCTTTTAATTTGTTATTGCCTTGTATAATTCCTGATGCAATTGCTATTATTTCTCCCTCTTTATTTTTAAGATTTGTATGTAAAAGCATTCCATTTGTTAAATCTTTAGAGTCTAATATTGAGGCAATGGAAGCTTTATGTTTTGAGCCTTTGACCGCATTACCTTTTACTTGAAGGCTGACATTTACCAGTGCAATGTTTTTACTTTCCATTGTATTAAAGTGTGTTTCACCTATTATATTATTTTCTTCTAAAATTTTATTTATAAAGTCTTTTTGCTTTAGAGAGTCTCCTTTTCCAGCAAGACCTGCTACTATTCCAATGCCTGTTAAGGAGTTTGTGCTTGTGGGGCAAATATCTGCAATTTCTTTTAATTTTACGATTTCAGACAGTTTGTCGTTAAACAGTTGCTTTCTTTCTAAAATTGTTGAAGTTTGGTTTGTTTGGGCTAGTAGATTTATTGCAATTAACGTTAACATTAGTCTGTTCATTCTTTTCCTATTTATTTTATCCCTTAATATCTATTATTTTATATCAATTATTTTAATTAATGAAACTTTTTTGGCAAATTAGTAATTAATTCTTGATTTGTTGAATATTGTCTGTATTAAGGTTGATTAAAATTAATAATTTTCAGATTGAGAAAGCTAAAGTAAATTATTATTCTTTTTGCACTTTATTTAGTCTTATCTCTTCATTTTTGATTGTGTTGCGTATAACTTTATATTTACTATTGTTTAATTCATTTAGACTTAGAACATCATTTATTCTATTTGTATTTACTTTGTATTTAAAGTAGATGTTGTATTCATTAAGGATTTCGTTTTTTTTTAGATTTTCTTTTGCAAATACAATCGGTTCGATTATATCAATGTACATATTAATGTAATTATGTCTTTTGTAACTTTCAAAGGTTTTTGCATAATAAACCAAAGTTTTTTGAATTGGTATGTTTTTATATGATTTGCTGCTTTTTACTTTAAATTTTATTTTTTTAAAAAATTTATCTTCTATGTTTATTTCAGATTCATCAAAATTGAATTGAAGTATATAAATATTCTCATTTGATAAATTTTGTGTGATGTAATAAATCATTTCAAAAATTATTGATTTTTTCTTTAAATGTGGAGGGATATATATTTTTGTTAAACTGTGATTGTTACATATCTTAGAATATCTTTTTGAAAAGAAATATGCTTTACTAGGTTTAATATTAAAGCATAAATCATGCTCACCGCTTAAAATTGAGCTTGTTGTAAAAAATAAAATAAAAATAAATAATCTTTTTTTTATTTTATTGCCTTTTTAAATTATTTGCGATTCCCAGCATATTGTCAGAAGTTTGAATAGCCTTTGAGTTTATCTCATAAGCTCTTTGAGCTACTATCATTGTTACCATTTCTTCAGCAATAGATACGTTTGACATTTCAAGAATACCTTGTCGTAGTCTTCCCATACCTTTGCTTCCTGGTATTCCCACGATTTCTTCGCCTGATCCGGCTGTTTCTTTAAATAAATTGCTTCCAATAGCACTTAGTCCTGCAGGATTGACGAATCTTGATATTTCAATTTGTCCAAGCTCTATTGGTTCGTTGCTGCTATCAATTTTTACAGACACTATTCCTTGTTCAGATATTGTAATTGAATTTTGTATATATTCTTCTGGGAAGAGTATATTGGGCAACAATTTGTAGCCTTGGCTTGTTACAAGCTCTTGGTTAGAATCGATTTTAAATGATCCGTCTCTAGTATATGCATAAGTACCATCAGGTAGAAGAATCTTATAAAATCCGTCTCCTTCAATAGCAATATCAGTGAGTAAATTGGTAGATTGCATTTTCCCTTGTTCAAATATTCTGTGAGTAGCGGCGATTTTTGTTCCATGACCGATTTGATTTCCAAGTGGCCTTAAAGTGTCTTCGGTTGCGGGAGTTCCTGCTCTATTTTGGGTTTGGTAAATCAAATCCTCAAATTCTGCTCGTATTTTTTTAAATCCTGTAGTATTTACATTTGAAAGATTATTGGCAATTGTGTCTACATTGTATTGTTGTGCAGTCATTCCGCTTGCTGCTGTCCATAATGCTCTCATCATAAGATATGCTCCTTAATATTTTCCAATTTCATTTATTAATTTTCCCAAGAGACTGTCTTCAGTTTGTATTGTTTTTTGATTAGCTTCGTAAGCTCTGTTTATTTCAATCATTAAAACCATTTCTTTAATAGCATTGACATTCGAAGCCTCAAGCGTTTCTGTTTCTATTTTAGGCCTTAATGATAAATCAATTTCTTGTGCTTTTCCGGATGTTTTTGTATCAACCCATAAAGAATTTCCCTGTTTTTTAAGAAATCTGGGTTTTTCAAAATTTACAACTCTGATAGTATCAAGCAGTTCGTAGTTTTCCCAAGAATTTTCATACTCACTAACAAGTCTTTTTGGGTTTGATTCAAAGTTTGAATTGTGGAATATTTGTCCTTGGGATGTTATTTTAAAATTATTTTTTTTAAGATATATATATCCCTTTTCTCCAAGAACGGGGAATCCGCTTTTTGTAACAAGTATTCCCTCTTTTCCAATAGTAAAAGAGCCGTTTCTTGTATATCTTTCTCCATCTGGAGTTTTTATTACAAAAAATCCTTGATCAGTGAGCGCTAAGTCTAATGGGTTGCCAGTAGTTTTTAATGGCCCTTGTTTAAATAGTGTATATATTTCATTTTCCTCAACTCCTGTGCCTAGTTTGCCTACAATAGGAGCTGTTTCAAGATGGCCTTTAGGAAATTTATAAAGCCCATCATCATTTAGCCTTCTTATTAACATTTCTGGAAATGCTTTTTGAATAGATAAATCTTTTTTATATCCAACAAGATCTATGTTTGCCAAATTGTTCGACACTACGTCAAGCTTACGCCTTTCTGCCATCATTCCGCTGGCAGCTGTATAAATTCCTCTTACCACGGTTAAATCCTTAAAGACAATTAACTCTATTAATATTAGCATTAATTGTCTTATATAACAATTAATTGGTTTATTGTTTTCATTTATTTTTATGTTTTTTGTCCGGTCTTTCATCTTAATAATTAAAATTATAAAATAAGTTGTATAATTGTATTTGTGTCTATTTTTTAACTTGCTTTTTTTAAAAGAGTAAGTTAAAAACCAATTAGAATTTATTAATTTTAAGGAGAATTGATGGATAGAGTTTTTCCAAAGTTATTTCTTTTTTTTTGTTTTTCAGTGTTTTTGTTTTCAAATTCAGAAGATTTAAATAGAAAGGAAATTGCTGATAAGGCTGAAAATCTGAATTCTGAAGATGAAGTTTTAGGATATTGGGTTGGTTATGATGATGTGAGTAACATAAAAAATTCTATTATTTATGTTTATAAATATAATGATGAAGTTTATGGTCGAATTTTAACTGTAATAAAAGATGGCAAAAAATATGATACTCAAAATCCTTCAGGAGATACTGTTGTTGGGTTTGAAGAGCTTGGAATAGAGGGCCTTGATTTTATGTGGGGCCTTAAGTATTCTTCTGATTCTAAAAAGTGGAATAGAGGCAAAATAATAGATCCTAAAAATGGTAAAATTTATAATTCTGAAATGAGTATTGATAGTAAAACTGGAAATCTTGTCACCAGAGGGAAAGTTTGGATTTTTGGCAGAAGTAAAGTTTGGACAAGAGCTAAGGTTGATGAAATGCCAAAAGTAGACTTAAACAATCTTGTGCCAATGCCTCCTGTAAAAAAATAAAGGCGTCTTTTGGTCTTGCTATTTTGGAAATAATATATATATATTGGGATAAGTAAATTATGAAAAATAAAACAGAGTATTACGATCAATTTATTGCTAAAGTGCCTAATTTCCCTAAAAAGGGTATTCTTTTTTATGATATCACTAGTGTTTTATTAAAGCCTGAAGTATATACCTCATTAATAAATGAGGTATATACTTTTTATAATTTTAAAAAGATTGATTGTATTGCGGTTGTTGAATCTAGAGGATATTTGATAGGTGCGCCCTTATCTTTAAAAATGCAACTTCCTCTTGTTTTGATTCGAAAAGAAGGTAAATTGCCCAGAGAGGTTTTTAGCGAAAAGTATGAGCTTGAATATGGATTTGGAAGAATAGAGGTGCACAAAGATGATGTTGGAATATATTCCAACATTCTTTTAATAGATGATATATTAGCTACCGGTGGAACTTTGAAGTCGTCTGCAATTTTGCTAGAGAGGGCTGGAGGCAGGGTTAAAGATATTTTTTGCTTTATTGAGCTTTGTGGGATTAATGGGAGGCATGCTCTTAAAAACTATGAGGTTAATTCTCTTGTAAGGTATGATTAATTTAACGCTTGACTTTTCTTTTTTATTAAATTTACAATGTTTAGTTGAGGTAATGTAATGTATGCATTAGTAGAAATAAATGGTAAGCAGTATAAGGCTATTGAAGGCGAATTTTTAAAAATAGATAAAATTTCTTCTATTGAAAATGAAAAGTTGGAATTTAATAGTGTGATGCTTGTTAATAAAAATGGGGAGATTAAAATAGGAAAGCCTTATGTTTTGAATTCTCTTGTTAGATGCACCTATAAAGAAGATAAGAAAGATAAAAAGGTTGTTTCTTACAGATATAGAAGAAGAAAGTCAAGTGAGAGAAAAGTTGGACACAGGCAAACTTATTCTTATGTTTTAGTTGACGAAATAGTTTTTTAAGTTTATTGATTAATGTTTTAGTTAAATTGCAAGATAATGTAATTATTTATCTTTTAGCGAATGGTCATGCTATGAGCAAAAGTAATGTTAATGTTGTCTGCTCTTCTTTCTCTTTTATTTTGAGAACCTTTTTCAGTGTTCTTGATCTTGAGGGCGAGACTTTTGTTGTAAAAAATTCAAAAAAAGGCCATTTGGAATTTAGGTCTTTTTTTAAGGATTTGAGTAAAAAAAGTCTTTTTTATTATAGTAAATTTTTAATTAGGGGTATAAATGATTTATGCTTTGAGTATCCTAATGATATTAAATTAGTTTTGGAGGAAAATTAATGGCAACAAGTAAAAGTGGCGGTAGTTCGAAAAATGGACGAGATTCTGTATCTAAGCGTCTTGGAGTTAAAAGAAGTGGTGGTCAGCTTGTTAAAGCTGGGGAAATAATTGTCAGACAAAGAGGTACAAAATTCCATAAGGGTAAAAATGTAGGTCTTGGAAGAGATTATACAATATTTGCGCTTTCATCTGGTAAGGTAGAGTTTAAAACCTTGAAAGGACGAAAATATGTAAATATTGTTTAGTTTCAATTGAAGCATTGGAGCGAATTTGTATAACTTTAAGGACTCTGTAAGTATAACAGTGGTTTCAGGTAATGGCGGTCCTGGGTGTATTTCTTTTTTGCGAGAAAAGTTTAATGCGAGGGGTGGTCCAAATGGTGGGAATGGCGGAAGTGGTGGAAGTGTAATTTTCAAAGTAAGAGAAAATCTTCGCACGTTATCTTTTTATAAAAATGGTCATACGCTTTGTGCTGAAAATGGTAAGCCGGGAATGGGTGCTAAGAGAAGTGGAGCTAATGGTAAAGATTTGATTCTTTTTGTTCCTCCAAATACAGATATTTATGATAAGAATGATGGAACTTTTTTGTGTAGACTTAAAAATTCAAGTGACGAGTTTGTTATTTTAAAAGGTGGCAGGGGTGGTCTTGGTAATTGGAATTTTAAAACTTCAGTTAGAAGAACTCCAAGGTTTGCTCAACCTGGAGAGTTGGGCAAAAGCTTGAATATACGTCTTGATCTTTTTTTAATGGCAGATATTGGGCTTGTTGGTCTTCCTAATGCTGGTAAATCTTCTCTTATTAATAGAATAACTTCTGCGAAATCTAAGGTTGCAAGTTATCCTTTTACAACAAAGATTCCCCATCTTGGTATACTTAGATACTCTTATGATGATCTAATCGTTGCAGATATTCCAGGGATAATTAAAGGTGCTAGTTTTGGGGTAGGTCTTGGGACCAAATTTTTAAAACACATCTCTAAAACTAAAATTTTAGCTTTAGTAATCGATATTTCTGAGGCAAATTTTTTGGAATCATATAACATTCTCTTAAATGAATTGAAATCTTACAGCCATAAGCTTTTTAATAAAAAAAAAATTATTATTGCTAATAAGCTTGATTTAGATAAGTCTGGGGAAAATTTTAACTGCTTAATAAAAGCTTTGAGGAAAGAAAAGATTGTCGGTATTTCTATTTATGAGAATAGGGGGATTGATGAGCTTATTAGAGAGTTTTTTATTTTGGCTAAAACCTTTTAATAAAATTTATATTTATTGTGATCTTTTTATTTGAAATTTGGTTTTTAGATTCCAAATTTATTTGATTTTAGGAAAAATAATTCATGAGAATTGCAATATTAGGTGGCACTTATAATCCAGTTCATATTGGACACATTTTTTTGGCTAAAGAGTTGGAGTGTTTATTAAATGTCGATAGGGTAATATTTGTTCCCACTTGTAATCCAGCTCATAAATTTATTGAGGAAGGTGTTAGTGTTAAAAATAGAATAGATATGCTCAATCTGGCATTAGAGAATGAAAATAAAATGTTCATAGATGATTGCGATATAATAAATGGTGGCATCACTTATACTGTTGATACTATCTCTTGTGTGAAAAAAAAATATAAAAGCGATAAGCTTTTTTTGGTTATTGGCGATGATCTTTTTCAAAATTTTGGCTTATGGAAAGAGCCCCAAAGAATTGCAAGTTCTGTTGATATTGTTGTTGCTCACAGAATCTACAAAGAGAGGCTAAAAAGTTCTTTTAAGCATATTTATGTGGATAATAAAATAATTCCGATTTCTTCATCAGAGATTAGAAATAGAATTGCAAATGGATTGCCCGTTAGTTATTTAATGCCTTTTAGTGTGTTAAAATACATTAAAGATAATAATTTATATGTTAAAAAGGTAAATATTTGAGAAAAGATTTAATTTTTTTAATTTTAATTGTTTTAATAATAACAAGTGTAATAATTTTTTTTATTAAAAGCTCTAAAAAAGAGCTGGTTTATTTTGAGCTTAATACAAAAAGCAATATTAGTTTTTTGTTTTTAGTAGAAGATCTTAATAAAAGTCTTGTAAGCATGCAAGAAATTTTTATTAATATAAAAACAGGAAATATTGGGTTTTTGGATATTCCAATTCATACTGGATATGAAGATTTAAAGGGTAATATATCTTGGTTTAAAGATCTTTATAAAAAAAATTCTTTTCATAAGTTTTTATCTAAAATTTATACTCAATTATCGCATGAATCAGATTATTATATTCGCTTTCAAAAAGAAAATTTTGTTAAACTTATTGATTATTTAGGGGGAATTAAACTTCTTGTTAAAAATCCAGTAAAAGTTTATAATTTTGAAAATTCTATTTTAATACCCTCTGGCACCTCCAATTTTGATGGTGATAAAGCTTATGATTATTTAAGATATTTTAACGATGTTAATCAGTTTGAAGAGAGAGGCGAGTTTTTTAAAGAGTTCTTTAAAAAACTTTTATTTCAAATTTCAGACCTTGGTATTGAAAATGACATTTTTTTTAAAATGTATTCCATGTTGGATACTAACCTTTCAGAAGTTGTTTTTAAGTATATTATTAAAAATTATAAAATAAATAATGATAAAATTATTTCTATTAATATTAAAGGACAAGAAGAGATTTTTAAAGATAATGATAATAATTTGATCAAGGTAGTTTTTCCTTATTATGGAGGGGCTATTTTAAAAGAATCGGTGGATAAATTGAATAAAGAGTTGGTCAATGAAGGCTCAGAAGAGATAGTAAAGATTATTGTTTTAAATGGAACTAAAGTTGCTGGGCTTGCAAAAAAAACAGCAAATATTTTTAATTCTTTAAAATTTAAAGTTTTAAAATTTGGTAATGCAGATAATAATTCTTATAAAAATACTTTAGTTATAAATAATTCAGACAATTTAGAAATGGCTGTTAGAGTTGGAGAGGCAATTAAAACCGCAAATATTAAGCCAATTTCTGAAGTTCAAAGTAAAAGATTGTCAGAACTTGACAATCTTGATATTAGTCCCGATGTAATAATTGTTTTAGGAGATGATTTTGATGGGAGATATGTTAAAAGTAAGTGATATTAGTGCTTTATGCAAAATAATAAGTGATTTTAATGGAATTAATGTTTTAGGTATTAATGTTGGTGATATTTGTAATTGGACTGATTTTTTTATAATAGCTGCTTTTTCATCATTTAAGCAGATGGAGGCTTTATATACTGATAAGATAGTCAAATTTTTCAAAGAAAAAAAAATTAATCTTAGTGTTCAAGGAAAAGGGTTGGTTTATGATTGGACTGTTGTTTCAGGTGGAAATTTGGTGATTCATTTAATGAGTGAAAAATCTAGAGAATATTATGAACTTGAAAAAATATGGTCCAAAGGAATTATTATTTATCCTTAATTATTGTTTAATTAAAAAAACTAAAAATATCATAAAAATATGTTTACAAAAAATAGAAAATATTTTAGATTTAAGTTATGTACTTTTTGCGGGAGGCTTATAAGTGGATATTACAGATATAAGGATTAAGAAAGTTGAAAGTAAAAATTCTGGATCTAAATTATTAGCATATGTTGCAGTTACTTTTGATAATTGCTTAGTTCTTCACAATATTAGAGTTATTAAAGGGCAAAAGGGAGTATTTATTGCTATGCCTAATAGAAGGACTAGAGTTGGCGAGTATAAAGATATTGTACATCCCATTAGTCAAGATTTTAGAAAAATTTTGCAAACTTCTATTTTTAAAGAATACGTAAGAGAAAATCCAGCTGATCTTGAGCTTGAATTAGATTTTTAGATAATTATTGACAAAGTATGTTGTATCTTGTATGCTTGTCAATTGTAAGTATTGAGATATTTGGGACGTCGACAAGCGGTAAGTCAACTGGTTTTGGTCCAGTCATTCGAGGGTTCGAATCCTTCCGTCCCAGTATTTTGTATTAGGAGTTTTTTGGTGGAAAATAGTAGGATTTTGAGTTGCGAATATAGATCAAATTTTGGGTCTTCTAATGCTCGAAGAATAAGAGCTAAATCTGAAATACCAGCCGTTGTTTACGGGCAAGGCAATGACGTTTCACACTTGAGAATTAAGAGTAGTGAGTTTAATAAGAAATTTGCAAAGTTTACAGATAATACTGTTTTAATACTAGATGATGGCAAGATGGAAAGATGTGTTTTTGTTAAAGATGTTTCTGAGAATATTACTAGCAAGCTCATTTATCACATTGATTTTTATGAAGTAGATAGAGGTGTTGAACTTGAAAGATATGTTCCTATCAAGCTTATTGGAGCTTCTGTTGGGGTTAAAGAGGGTGGAGTTTTGACTGTTTTGAAAGAACAAGTTAAGATAAAATCTTTACCTTTAGATTTGCCAGAATTCATAGAACTTGATTTAACTCCTGTTAAAAAAGGAGATAGCGTTCTTCTTAAAGATCTTGTGTTGTCTTCTAATGTTAAGCTTGCAGAAAATGATGAGAATTTGGAAGTTGTTCTTATAAAGTAATCTTATGGGGTTGTTGATACTTGGACTAGGAAACCCTGGATTAGAATTTTCTTTAACTAGGCATAATGTTGGCTTTTCTCTTTTAGATAAAATTGTTTCTAAGAATAGCCTTTTTTTTAAGAGAAAAAAAAAATATGAGTATTCAGAATTAAGATTGGGTTTTAGGAGAGTGGTTTTGGTTAAGCCGTTGACTTATATGAATCTAAGTGGATCTTTATTCCCTTCAATTTTTTCAGATTTTTATATGTGCATAAAAAATTTATTAGTGGTTCTTGACAATGTTGATCTTCCTTTGGGAAAATGCAGGCTTAAAGCGCGTGGTGGCATGTCTACTCATAATGGTCTTAAATCAATTTCAAGTGTTCTTGGAAATTCAAATTACAGTAGGCTTTATATTGGTGTTGGAAGCAATGTTATGTTCGATATAAAGAAGTTTGTTCTTTCTAAATTTTGCAAGGATGAGATAGATAGACTTGAAAAATTGTATGACTTTTTAAGTGACGAATTAATTGATATTAGCGAAGCAAATTTTAAAAATAAGGTTCAAAAAATTAATTCTAGTAATTTTTAATGTATTTTTTAGATGATAATATACAAATTAAAATAGATAAATTTTATAAAAAAAATTCTTTAAATAAAAGTCGGGTTGTTGTTGCTTTTTCTGGGGGGGCTGATTCTACAACTTTGTTATTGAATTTAAAACATTATTTGAATAACAATGTTATTGCATTTTATTTTGCTCATTTTATTAGATCTGCTGATGAGCAAAATCAGGAGATAGAACATGTAAACAGGTTTTGCAGTCTTTATGATATTGCTTTACAAATTAAAAATTGTGATATAGATATAAAAAGTGAGTCAGTTAGATTGAGGATGTCTATTGAAGAACTTGCAAGAAGGCATAGATATAATGCCTTAGAGAATGCTCTTAAAGAAAATGATGCAAGTTATATTGCACTTGCTCATAACGAGAATGATCAGTTTGAAACAATAATCATGAGATTTTTTCAAGGATCTTTTTTAGATGGTCTTGCAGGTATTCCTAGTGTCAATAAAAACATCATAAGGCCTTTGCTTGAAGTTTCAAGGCAAGAAATTGAGAATTTTTTATCTTTGAATAATGTCAAATTTTTTATTGATAGTACAAATGTTCAAAATTTATATCTAAGGAATAAAGTTAGAAATAATTTGCTACCTTCTGTAAAAAAGATTTTTAAAGGATATGAGAAATGTCTTAGAAGAATATCTGAGTTTTCAAAAGAATTTGCAGATTATTTTGAAAAAGATGAATTTTTTCCTGTTGAGAAAGGCAAATACTATTATTCTTTTGATTTGAAAACTTTTTTGGATTTTCCCAAGTATTTGGTTTTTAGGTTAATTTTTAAGATTTTAAATTCAGAAGGAATTATAGCTAAAGTTTCCTATAAGGCCCTTAATGAACTTTTTAAAGTAGAGATTGATAAAAAGAAAAACAATGTTTTGCTAAAAACCAATGAATTTTTTTTAGAAAAAAGGCATAATAAGATTAATTTAATTTTTAAAAGAGACGAAGAATTTTACAAGCCTTTTGATTTTATTTTAGAAGTTGGCAAATGGTATAGTTTATCTTTAGGCAAGATTTTGCTAAAATGTTTAGAGTGCAATGCAGCTTCTGTATCAAAATTAAAATGTTGTTCTTATAAGTTTAGATATAAATTTTTTAAGGATAAGCTGAAAGCAAAAAAATTTTTTTCTAAGTTTATAAGGTGTAATCCGATTTATTTAATGTTATTGGCATTAGATGACCGGTTAGTTGGAATTATTGATTTAAATACTTTAAACTTAGTATGGAGTGAAAAAAGCATTCTTAAAAAAATTAGTATATCTTTGATTGGAGGGCTTTTAAAGGAATGAATGGCAATAATAATGTGAATAATAATGGAAAATCTAATAACAAAAAGAAGAATAAAAATTGGATTTTAGGGATTGTTGTTATTTTTTTAATTTCGGCAATATTTATGTCATATTTTATAAGAGGAGGGGAAAGCTATAAGAATGTTCCTTATAGCACTTTTCAGAGTTATTTGGACAATGGTTTAGTTGAGTCTGTGGTAATAATTGATAAAAACCTGATTCAATTTGTTGTTAAGGGTTCTAACTTTGCAAAATCTTATTTTTCTACCAGTATTCCTTATCTTGATATAAATCTGCTTGCAGATCTAAAAAGTAAAAAAGTTGAGCTTAGTTCCGGTAAAAGTCAAGCTTCTTTAATTGGAGTGTTATTACAAACTTTGCCATGGATTTTATTTTTTGTTTTCTTTTTCTTTATATTTCGTCAAACTCAAGGTGGCGGTGGAAAGGTTTTTACATTTGGAAAAAGCAATGCTCAAAAATATGAAGCTGGAAAGAATAAAATTACCTTTAAAGATGTGGCTGGTCAAAAAGAGGTTAAACAAGAGCTTTACGAAGTTGTTGAATTTCTTAAAAATCCTAAAAAATTTGAAAAAATAGGCGCAAAAATTCCTAAAGGAGTGCTTTTGGTTGGTTCTCCGGGCACTGGCAAGACTTTGCTTGCAAAGGCTGTTGCTGGTGAGGCTGGTGTTAGTTTTTTCCATATGTCAGGGTCAGATTTTGTTGAAATGTTTGTTGGAGTTGGAGCAAGCCGTGTTAGAGATTTATTTGATAATGCCAGGAAAAATTCTCCTTGTATTATTTTTATTGATGAGCTTGATGCTGTTGGTCGAAGTCGTGGTGCAGGACTTGGCGGTGGTCATGATGAAAGAGAGCAAACTCTTAATCAGTTATTGGTTGAGATGGATGGATTTGGAACGCATACCAATGTAATTGTTATGGCTGCTACAAATCGTCCAGATGTTCTTGATTCTGCTTTGCTTAGGCCAGGACGATTTGATAGACAAGTAACAGTTTCTTTGCCTGATATTAAGGAAAGAGAAGCAATACTCAATATTCATTCTTCAAAAACAAAGCTTTCAAAAGATATCAATTTGCAAGTAATAGCAAGAGCTACTCCTGGAGCTAGTGGCGCTGATCTTGCAAATTTGATTAATGAAGGAGCTTTAATAGCTGCAAGGAATAATCAAGATGAAATTTTAATGAAGGATATGGAAGAAGCCAGAGATAAAATATTGATGGGAGTTGCAAAAAAATCTATGACTATTACTGATAGACAAAAGCTTGAGACTGCTTACCATGAGGCGGGTCATGCTCTTCTTCATTATTATCTTGAACATGCTGATCCACTTCATAAGGTTACCATTATTCCAAGAGGCAGAGCACTTGGTGTTGCATTTTCGCTTCCAAGGGAAGATAGGCTTTCAATAAACAAACATCAAATTCTTGATAAAATAAAGATATGTTATGGTGGTTATGCTAGTGAGCAAATAAATTTGGGAGTTACAACAGCCGGTGTTCAAAATGATTTAATGCAAGCTACTAGTTTGGCTAAAAAAATGGTTACGGAGTGGGGAATGGGTGAAGAAGTTGGGCCAATATTTTTAGTAGATGATGAAGCGCCTATTTTCCTTCCAAAAGAGTTTTCAAAGGCTAAGGCTTATTCTGAAAATACTGCTGATAAAGTTGATAGAGAGGTAAAAAGGATACTTGAGGAATGTTTAAAAGAGGCTTCAGATATCCTTGTAAAGCATAAAGATCAGCTTGTTAAACTTGCAAAAGAACTTGTTTTAAAGGAAACTTTGACAGACAAAGAGGTGAGAGAACTTTTAGGTTTTGAAGTTATTGAAGATGGATGTGATCTATTTACAGCAGAGTCTATTGTAAAAGAAGCAAAGGGAGAAGATACAAAAGCTTAAGGTAAGTTTATGTTTTATTTAAAGATGGTTTTCATTCTTTTTATTTCTATAAACTTAGATGCAGCTTTAATCGAAGAAGATGAAGATATTTCAAATATTCTTTTCAATGAGTCTAAAAATTTTTCCAATGTTAAAAAATGGAATGATTTAATTTATGGATCTCTTGATTTCAATTTGCTGGCTTCAGACTCTCTTTATGAGCTTGCATTAAAAGAGAATATTGCTTTAATGGATAGGATTTATTTGTTAAAAGAGGCAATTAAAATTAATAACTTTAAAGCAACAACTCTTAAAGACATATATGCCTCTTATTTTTCATTGCTATTAAGGCAAAATGAAAATAAGAATATGTATGAAGAAATTATTACTTTGTATAGTAACTTAAATGAAGAATTGCAAATAGATAAAGATTTAATTTGCATGAGACTTGAGGCTTCTGGAAGACTTGAAAGTTTTGGAGATGATTTTAAAGAAATTTTGTTAAAAGCTTTTTCCTTGTATGGCAATGATTTTTTATTTTTTAAGTGGTTTTTAAAAGAGGATAGATTTTTCTTTAGTATTTTTAATACTATTAAATCAAAAGAAGATTTTTTCTTTACAGCCGAAAATATTAATTATATATTTAGAAATTCAGATTTTAATTATGATAATTCTGTGTCTTTATTTTCTTTCCTTAAGGACAAAATTAAAGAATATAATGGGATTCATGGTATTTATTTTTTAAAATACAAGCTTTTAGATCCCGATGAGGCTTATAGGGTTTTTAAAAAGCATCCTCCCAAGACAATAAATGAATATAAACTTTTTTATGATCTTTTAGAGGATCCTGATATGAAGAGTAAATTTTTAGAAGATTTTAAGAGATTGTCAGGGATTTATTGTATTGATAATAAAAATAATATTGCCATACTCAAAGATGGAGTTTTGGTAGGTGTTTTTTCAGGAATGGTGGATTCTGTAAACGAATTTAATTTAAACAGCAAATATTTTAATCAAGTTTATTTTAAAGACAAGTCCCCAGTTTATTATGAGAATAGTTTGCTTGGTTATAAAATAAATTATTCTGTTTATCCTTACGTTGATATGATTGAATTTCAGTATTCTGAGCGAAGGGATGTTTATACCTTTGCTTTGCATACTTTTAAGTATAATCTTTTTAATAATTTAGGCTACGATTTTAATAGTGTTGGAATCAGAGAGTTATTTTTGATTAACATTAAGGATTTTTTTCTACCTACTGCTTTAAATTTATTTTTTGGGAAAGTTTCTGTTTTAGATGTTAGATCAAGTTTGATAAGCAAAAAAATTTATTTTGGGTCTAATTTAGTAGAGGTTAAAAATTATGTGGTTGGAAGTTTGGTTTCAATTTATAGAAAAGTTAATGGTTCTAAAAAATTTAATTATATTGAAATTTATGAGAAGGATAAATTAAAAATAAAGAAAGCTTTGGTTGATGATGATTATTTTGAAAGTTACCAAATCTTTGAATGATGACTTTAAGATCAATTTTATAAGTTTAATTTTCTTGGGGTTTCAATTTTTGGCATAGTTGGATTTTCTTTTTATGTAAATCTTTTTGCAATAACAATTTTTGGCATTTAAAAGAGAAAATAAAGCATATTAATCTTTTAAAGTGTTTGGAAACAATATTGGATGAAATTAATTTGAATATCAATTATTAATTTTGGTGGTTTTAATATTAATGTTTTTTACTATTGTGTATTTTTTGATTGAATTTGAATTTATTTCAAGGAGGATTTTTGGGTTTTTGTTTGGACTTTACTAATGGAGAGGATACTAAAATAAACAATATTGTGTCTATTAGTCATTTTGATTTTAAAGCTAAAATAAATTTAATGCTTATAGTTGGTCCTATGGGTAGTGGAAAGACAGAATATGCTGCAAAAATTTATAAAGATTCACTTGTTGTAAAAAGAAAATCTTTTAAGGTTTTGGACAATATTATTAAAGGAAATAGAAGTAGGGTTAATGTATTTTTTGTTAGAAATTTTCTTGACAAGAGAAGGTTTCAAGATTATCCAGAAAATGTAATACCATATAGGGGCGGTGAAACAGATAAAATCGATAAGATTGGTTTTGCCAGCAGTTCTTTTGATATTGAAAATCTAATAGCTTCTAATCCTAGTTGTGGTACTTTTATTATTGATGAGGCGTGTTTTTATGACGAACGTTTAATTTTTCTTTTAAATAAAATTTCGTTAGATGAGAATATCTTATTTATATTGCCTACATTGCTTTATAATTTTAGAAAAGAATCTTTTAATGATACTGCTAAGCTTTTGGTAGAATATTCTGATAAGATTTATAAGCTTGGAGCTTATTGTGAGCATGTGGATTGCATGGAAGAGTCTTTTTTGTCGTATAGGTATTATTTTTATAAGAACAAAGAAATTCCAGCTCCTTATTTTGATCCTTTGCTTATTGTTGGTGGTGATGGAGAAATTGAATCTGCTATTTACCCAAATTATGCCACAAGATGTTCAATGCACCATTATCTTGTTGGTAAGGAGTATTTTTTTTCTTTTTTAAAACCATTTGCTTTGTTATATTCACAAGGAGATAGAAAATTTCTTGAAAATGAAATTGTAGCGTTAAACAGCGATATTGAAAATTCTAATTTTGTAAATTCTTTAGATAGTGAGAAAGCGTGTGAATTTAGAGATGAGGTTTTAAAAAATATTTTGGAACTGCCTTTTTTAGCGGAAAGAGCATTAATAACTCTTTTCTCAGAATATAGTATTTTGAGTAAAGATAACTTTAAAGATCTCATTTTTAAGTTTTCCTTGAATAAGGATTATATAAATAAAATTTTTTTTCCCAAAGAAGGCAAAGAATTTTTTTAATAATAGTTCGGACTTTTTTCGAAAAATGCTTTAGTTTCGTCAATTCTTAGTAATTCTTTTTTAATTATGTCATAGTAATTAAACTCTTTAAGAGAAATTTTGTAGTATTCATTTTCCCAGTTTGTTATTCCATCATTATCTAACTTAACGGATTTATAATTTTCAAGTTTTTTGTGGTATTTTAGTGCTTCATTGTAGTAGTTAATAGCCATTTTGTACAATTTTTTTGATTTTTCTAGATTGAGAATAATTTCATTTTTTTCTGGAGTTTTAAAAAAATATAAATTTCTTGTATCAAATAGGTCTCCCAAATATAAATTTTGTTTAACCAAGAGCAAATTTACATGCATTTTGAAAAGAAGCTTATATTTTATCCACTGATCTTTTGTTTCTATTTTAGTTAGCGAGTATTTTGGATTTCCAAATGGATATTTTAAGGCTTTCTGAAGAAAAAATATATTTTTTTTGTAATGTTCAGGGTTTTTTTTCATTTGAGCGTTAAAGATTACATACCATTGTTCTGCATAATAAAATTTGGATGATGCGTTTATTTTAGCGACTATTACTAAAAGAAGTAAAATTAAATTTATTTGGGAAGCGATACTTTTAAAGATATAATTAATCATATGATTAATTATATTAGAATTTTATTAGATTAAAAATTTTTTCTGCATTTTTATCTAAATGATCTGTTATTAAATTGTCAATGTAAATCACATTAATTTTTTTTTCTAGGGTTTTAAATATTTCCAAATATTTTAGAGCAATTTGTTCAAAAGTTTTATATCTCTCAAGTTCAAAAAGATCGCTTTGTATTCTATTTTTTTGTATTCTTTTATATGCTGTGTTTGGATCTGTCTTAATAAAGAATACTTTTTCAGGTAATGGAAAATTTTTATTTAATTCATACCCCAATTTTCCTTGATAGGCTATTGATGAAAATAAATAGCGATCAGTTATTATTTTTGTTGATTTTGTTTTTAAAACTTCTAGTATCCCGCCTTTTTTATATAAATGATCGTGTCTATCTGCTGCATAAAGATATGCAAATGTTGATTCATTTAAAGGATTTGTAAAATTTATTAATTGCTCTCTTATCATTTTTCCAATTATTCCGCTTGAAGGTTCTTTTGTGAAAAAATATCTTGATTCATTGTTGCAAAGGGTTTTTAGCTTGTTAATTATACTTGTTTTTCCACTCCCATCAATTCCTTCTATGCAATAAAAGTTTTTTAATATTTTGATCACAAATGTTTTTTCTTCCTTTCTTTTTGTGTCTAATAATTAGGTTATTGATAATTATTATATAATAATAATTATCAATATATGAGTGTATGAATTTGAGTTTTTTGAAAAATAAGACATTTTTATTGTTGATTTTACCATCCATTGTTTTTGTTTTGATAATTTTCTTTATTAGTCTATTTGTTCAAGTTCAAATTTATTCTGCAAGGTTTTTTGTTGTAAAATATCTTGAATCAAAATTTGGCTTTAGAATCAAATATGATAAGATTTCGCCTTATTTTTTATCATCTATTAAAATAGATGGTCTAGAGTTAAGCTTGGGCGGTAAAGATAAGATATTAATGGATGTTGTTAGAGTAGATTTAAATTTATTTAAATTAATTTTAGGCGATGAAAATATTATTTTAAATGTTTATGTTAAAGGGAGTAATTTGAATTTTGATATAAACAATTTTAGTTTGTCCGATGATTTAAATTCTATTGATACTTATACTGGCAATGAAAATGTAATTTTAAATAAAGTTTTTAACTATCTTTACAGGTTAAATATAAATTTAGAGAATATCGATATTAATATTAAGCTTAAAAATAATAGTTTGTTGAATTTTAAAGTTAAAAATTTTTCTTTAAGCACTGTAGATGAAGATTTTTTATTTAGCTCTGTAGTTGATTTTATCGCTTTTAAAAATTTAGAAATTAATTTGCCATCTGGAATGAAAAATAGTGAATTTTTAAATTCAACTTTCTATTTTGAGGGTAAATTTAAAAAAGGCTTTGAGGATGGTTATGTTAATTTTAGTTTTTTTGAACTTAAAACAAGTTATTTTTCTTTGCTTGATCAGGGATTTCAAATAAATTATTCAAAAGGAAATTTAAAAGTTTTTAATTTGCGAAGGGAGAATTTTGATTTTAATTTAAGCTACGATAAAGCTGTTAGTTTTCTTCGATTAGATGCTTTGTTTTTCAATGTCAATCTTTTAGATTGGATTAAATTAAACAAAGACTTTGATGTTTATAAAGATTATTTTGATATAAGTTTAAATGGTCAGTTGGCATTTTCTTATGATTTTAAAGATAAAGATTTAAGATATGCAGGAATAGTAGATTCGTCTTTAAATGTAGATACTCTTGGCAAAGAAATTCAAGGCTTAAAGCTTGAAATAAAAGGGGATGATAGCATTGTAAGTGTTAAGAATGCTTTTTTAAAGCTTAAAAGAGGAGTTGTAAGTTATAAAGGTTATTATTCTTTAAAAGACTTGCTTCCACTAGGACGTCTTAACTTTAAGTCTGCAAAAATTTTAAACTTTAATGATTTAAATGGATATTTGGATTTTAAGAAAGCTGAAAATATTTTTTCGGTTAAATCAGATAATTTCAGTATTGGAAATCTAAGTTTTAAAGATTTAAGTTTAAAAACTTATTTTTTAAAAGATAAAATTTTTGTTGACTATTTACTTTATTTAGAAAATGAAAATTCTCAAATTTCTTTAAAAGGCGATCTTAATGATGAAGAATTTTCTTTCAATTTGGGAATTAAAGAGTTTCCTTTGCTTTTTTTAAAAGAAGTTCTTCCTAGTTCTTACCCAATCAATTTTTTTTCCAGCACTTTATTTTCAGGCAAATATTTAAATTTAGTTTCTGATTTTAATTTAAATAAATCCAATTATCATGAAAATATATTAAAAAAATTCAATTTCATGGTATTTTCAAAATTAGATGATTTTAAATTTATGTTCGATGCTAGTGGAGAAAAAAAATTTTTCAAATCAAATAACTTTGATTTGCAGTATGATGGTCACAATTTGCGCTCTAGTTTATTTGTTAAGTTATTTGAAAGTGGGTTTAATATTGGTATGAATTTTTCTTATCTTGGTAAAAATTATCCTTTGCATTTTAATATTGATCTTAAAAATAAGTTTATTGTTGCTGAATCTCTTCTTGGCATAAAGTTAGATTTCAATTATTCTGATTCTAAAATAAGTTATACTCTTAATGTTGATAATTTTAGGGTTTACAATAAGACTTCTGATCTTTTAATAGATATAAATTTTAATGGTGACTATTTAGGTATTAATGATGATTTTAAATTTAAAGTAGATAAGTTTAATGTAATGAAAATTTCTAAAATATCCTCTTACAATTTTAATTTTGGGTTTAAGAGCTTGTATGAATATAATAAATTGTATATTTCTGATGTTAAGTTTGTAAACAAGCTTTCAAATTTGCAAGGGTATGGGCAATTTAATTTAAAAGATAATTTTAATGGAAGTTTAAATCTATTTTCTAGTTTAAATTCAGAACGTTATTTTTTAGGAGTTAATTCTAATGAATATGGAAGCTATTTTTTGCTTAAATTTCAAGACTTAGATTTTTACAATTTTAATTCTTTATCTTTTTTAGAAGGCAAGGTTAATGGTAATTTTTTGCTAAATTTTAAAGAGAATAATTTTAGGAATTATTCTTTGAGTGGATATCTTGAGGCTGATAAACTAACTTTATTTGGCATTCCCATGCAGCTTTCTCTTAATTTAGGGTTGTTGGATAATAAGCTTAATATATACGATATAAAAGCCAAGCGAAATAAGAAAGAGTTTCTTGCTGGTAGTCTGAGATATGATCTTGGTAGTTCTATAGGCGTATCTAATATAGTTTTTATTAGTGATTTGTTTTCTTATAAGCTTAATGCAAATTTTAGAAATTTTGAAAATAGAGATGAAGAGCGATTTGGAGTTTTAAAAACCAGAACAGAAGGTGAATTTTCTTTTAGAGATGTTAAATATAAAAATGAGTTTTTGTCTAATCTTACAGTTGAGTTTAGTAATGATTTTGAAAAATTTAGCATGGCTTCAATTGATTATGACCTTATCAATGTTTCATACCATTATGGTAGTGGAGAATATAGTTTTATTTTAAAAGACTATTTACCCCTTAGCTTTAATTCGTCAGGTAAAATAATTAAAAATAAAATTAATGGAAATGTCAAAGAGATTAAATTTGATTCAAAAATAATTACCAAAGATTTTTTAGACTCACACTCTTTATTTAACATTGACAATCATTTTATTCTTTATGATCTTGTTTTAAATGGTGAATTTGATATTGAGGGTGATTTATATAATCCTAATATTAATGGGAGTTTAAATGTGCAAAAAGGATCAATTAGCACTGAGTATTTGAGAGCTTCTAGAAAGTTTGGTGGCGATAGAGTTTTAGAAATATTTGATATGCCCGTTGAAATTCAGGATAATAAAATAATTTTTAATAATGATTTTAACTTAGATCGATATTCTAAAGTTTTTGTCTCTACTAGTTTAAATTTAAATTTTTTAAGCGATACTATTATTGATTATTACAAAATAGATATTAATGTGGCTGGCAGAACAGGAGTTCCTATTAAGTTTGACAAGATTGCTTTAAGCTTTACAGGTTACGCTTTAGGCAATTTTTCAATTGAAGGGAATACCGATGAGATTATGTTTAAAGGCATTTTAAATATTTCAAATGCTTGGGTTTATTCTCTTGAAAGCTCTATTGTTAATTTATTGATAAATCCTTTCAAGCAAGCAAAAAGAGTGCAAACAGTTGATATTAATGTCCAAGATTTTGATATTTTGACTGATCTTGAGATAAATTTTGACAGCAATGTTACTTTCCATTGGCCAGATAGTAATATTTCGTTTCTACAAGCTACGATTTCAAGAGGAGATAAGCTTGTAATAAAATCTGATACAAAAACAGATGATTTTATTCTTAAGGGAGATTTGAATATTGCAAGAGGTTTTGTTAATTATAACAACAAGAAATTTATCTTTAAAAGCGGTTCTTATATATCTTTTAATGAAAATAGAACTAAATTTGATCCATGGATAAAAGTAGAGGCTACAAATACTATTAAAGATAGAAATGATAAACTGCTTATCACAATAAGTATTGACAGTCCTTTGAGTTTGTGGAAAATTGAATTTATGTCTTATCCTTTGAGAACCGAACAGGAAATTAAATATCTTCTATCAGGCTCAACAATGGGAGGAACTGAGGGAGGATTGCGTTCGGCAGGGACTAATGCTGCTGAAATGGCAATTGGGATAGTAAGTGACATTGCTCTTGATTTTTTAATTCAACCCATTGAAGATTATATGCGTTCTGTATTAAACTTAGACTTATTGAGTATAAAAACAGATATATTGAAGAATTCTATTAATAGTAATTTTTTTAAAATTGGGAATCCTACTTTTGTTGATGTTCTTGATAATACAAGTGTTAAGGTGGGAAAATATCTTGTTGAGGGTGTTTTTATTAGTGGAGGCTTTGGTTTTTTGAAAGAGCAAATGACCCCTTTTTCAAAAGATTTAAACTTTGTTATTAATTTGGGTATTGAGTTTGATTCTCCATTTTTTTTGGTTAATTATGAGTTTGATTACAATTTTATGAAAAAAGGTTTAGATGGAATAGGAAATAATATAGGTATTTCTTGGAAATTTAAATATTAAATTGTTAAGAGGTTTAAGATGGGTTCAATTAGAGGTTTGTTTTGTGTAAGTTTTTTAATAGTTTTTACTGTTTTTAGTTTTGGACAAGTTGAAAATTACAAAGGAAAAACAATAAAAGGTATTGATTTTGAAGGACTTAAGAATAAAAAAGAGAGAGATTTTATTGATGTTTTAAAACCTTATATTGGAATGGTTTATTCTAATGAACTTTTTGATAAATTACAAATTGATCTTTATTCTCTTGACTATTTTTCTGGGCTTATTAAGCCAATGTTTAAAGTAGATGGAGAGGATCTTTTTATTACATTTATTGTAAAGGAAAAATCTTTAGTTAATTCTGTTATTTTTTCTGATAGTAGTAGAGTTTTTTGGAATAGCGAACTTGTTGAGAAGGTAGATATTAAGACTAATGAACCTTTAAATCTTGCAAGTGTTAGCAAGGGTCTTGACAAACTTGAAGAGATGTATAAAGGTATGGGATATCTTGAAGCTTCTGTAAAGTTTGAAATCAAAGAAGAGGAAAATTTAGTTGATGTTATTTTTAATATTGTAGCTGGACCCAAATATATTATTAAAGGGATTGACTTTGAAGGAAATTTAAGTTTTAAGAGTAGTACCTTGAGGAAATCTTTGGCATCAAGAATAGTATCTCTTTTCTCTGATGGTAAATATTTAAAAAGTAATGTTGACAAGGACAAGCGTCAGCTAGAGTCTTTTTATAAAAACAATGGGTATATTGATGTTAAAGTTATCAATAGCACTGTTGATATTAAAGATTCTCAAAGGTTAGAAAAGGAAGTTTTTTTAAAATATTTTATTTCAGAGGGCAATGTTTTTAGATTTGGAAAGCTTGAGATTTCTGGCAATTCAGTTTTTAGTTTGGAAGAATTAAAAAATTTTATTACCTTTAGGGAAGGTGATATTTTTAATGATTCTAAATTTGAACAGGATTTTGCCAAGATTAGAGAAAGTTATTTTAAAGAAGGGTATATTTTTACAGAAATTATTCCTTCACAAAAGATAAGAGGAGAGTTTGTTGATTTATTAATTAAAATTTTAGAAAAGGATAAAGCCCATATTGAATCTATTACGGTTTCTAAAAATAAAAATACAGCTTCTCATGTAATACTTAGAGAAATTCCTCTTCAAGAGGGAGATGTTTTTAGTTTGGATAAGTTTAAGATGGGTATGGTGAATTTACAGCAACTTGGCTATTTTTCAAATGTAATCCCCGATATTGTTCCAAGTAATACAGAAGGGCTTATGAAGATAAATTTAAACATTGAAGAGCGAGCAACAAGTAATTTTGGATTTGGTATGAATTTTGGAGGCAACTCAAATTCTTCGTTTCCATTCTCAATATTTGGACAATGGGAGCTTTCTAATTTTTTGGGCGAAGGGTATTATTTTGCTGCAAGACTAAATTTATCTTTTTTAGAGCAAAGTCTTAGTTTGACTTTTAGAGATAATTGGTTTTTTCAGAAAAGATGGACTGTAGGTGGATTTGTAGATTTTTCACATTCTGTAAATACTGCTTATCAAGATATTAATGGGCCTATTTTTTCTGGAAAAAGAGAGGTTCCTGATCCATTTACAAGCTGGGAAGAGTATCGTGATGTTAAAAGCTTTTCTGATTTTAATGCAATGAATTATTCTTTGCTTAAGCTTAGTTTGGGGGGGTTTACAGGGTATACTTTTTCTAATTATCTTGGCAAGCAAACTCTTCTTGGTACTTTGCAAACTGCTTTAAAATATGTTTTTTATGACAATGAAGTTAACAGGCCTTCAAATTATTATTTAAGAGATAATTATAAAACTTTTAGATTTGAAAATTCTCTTAGTTTGAGTGCTGCTTGGGATACTAGAAATTCTACCTCTTTATCTAATAATGGATTTTTACTGAAACAGCAGTTTGATTTTTTCGGTGGATTTTTGTTTGGCCAGAGCCATTTTATTAAATCTGCTACAACCTTTGAAAGATATTTTTCTCTCTTAGGATATGAGGACGTATTTACACCTTATTTTGATATTATTTTGACTTTAAGAAGTGTTTATTCAAATATATTGCCTCCTCTTGGTAATGGTTTTGAAATTGAAATTCAACCTCATCATCACATAGTTCTTAGTGAAAATTTTATGCAGGCTAGAGGTTGGGGCATTTTGAAGAATATTTATAGTTCCTTTGTGAACACTGTACAAATATCCATTCCTTTGTTAAAAAATATTTTAGTTTGGGATGTTTCTTTTATAGATTTTGCTTCATATTCTTTAGAAGGACAAGAAAATTCTTTGTTTCGACCTTTTAGTAGCTTTGCTTTTAGTTGGGGAACTGGAATTAGAAGTCTTTTGCCTCAATTGCCACTGTCTTTTGTTATAGCTTATCCTTTTTATTTTGACAATGACAAGGTTAATAGCTATTACAAATATTTTTCTGGGTTTAAATTTTTCTTAGGAATTGAGATGAGATATTGATATAAAATGCTATTGGAGAAATTTGTGTTTTTTTTAATTTTACCATTGTTTTTTTTGTTGTCTTTTAATCTTTTTTCAATAGATGTTGTTAAAATAGGCATTGTTGATTTTGATAGAATTGTAATTGAAGTTTTAAATCCTCGATTGAAAGCCAATCTTGATCAAATAAAAAGCCGATATCAAGAACAAATAAATACCTTAAATTTAGAGCTTAAAAATTTAAGGCAGATGTATGATGAATCGATTGCTGCTAATGATTTAGATAATGCAAGATCTTTGGGGAATCAATATAATTTAAAAGTTGATGAGCTAAAGAGAGTGTCTAGTTTGGCAAAGAATAATTTAGAACAGCAAAAATTGGTTAATATTAATAGTTTAAATAATAATAGTGAATCTTTAAGCAAAATACTTTTTGGTATTCAATATGTTGCGGAAACTAATGGATTTTCTTTGATTATGAAAAAAAATAACCCTTATATTCTTTACCATAATAGTACTGTTGACATAACAGATAATGTTATTAAGTATCTTTTAGAAAAGGACAACAAGTAATGAGAACTTTTAAATATACAACGAGCTCTATTATTTATTATGATTTTTTTTATAAATCTTTTAAAATTAACCAAATTTAAAACGGTAAATGTCAGCAACTAAATTGTTTGTAAATGCTCAAAGGCATTGCTTTTAGAGTCTTTTACTCCCATTTTATATTCTTTTTTTAAATTGTATTGTATTTATTTTATAATATCAATTATAATTCAATATTATTTAGGAAGAATATGGAAAAGAATGTCACCCCAATGATGAGGCAGTATTTAGATATCAAGAAAAAATACAAAGATGCTATTATTTTTTTCAGGGTAGGCAGTTTTTATGAAATGTTTTTTGACGATGCCATTGAGGCAAGCAAGCTTCTTAATTTAACATTGACAAAAAGAGAAAATGTTCCAATGTGTGGAGTGCCTTATCATACTAGTAAGGAATATATAAGAAAATTAATTTTATTTGATAAAAAAGTTGCAATTTGTGAACAGGCGTCTAATACTACTTCTGGAGGGCCTTTAGAAAGAGAAGTTGTTGAGGTAGTAACCCCAGGAGTTATTCTTGATGAAGATTTTTTAAGTGATGATTCTAATAACTATTTAGTTGCTATTAGTGATTATAAAAATTATTATTCTTTTTCTTATATAGACTTATCTACTTCTAGTCTTGGAATAATTTTTTATGAGAATAGCTTTTTTGAAAAACTTAAAAGGGATCTTGAGAAATATTCTCCTAAAGAAATAATAGTTTCTGAAAATTTTTATTATGAATACTTGGAAAAGCTTAATCTTAATCGGTTTTTAATCAACAAAGTTCCCACTTGGCATCTGGATAAAGATGTTGCAATAAAAACAATAAAGGATCATTTTAACATACTTGGATTGAATTCTCTTGGATTTGATGAGGAGAAGCCTTATTATATTTCAACTTTTCTTATTATAAATCATATAAAAAATAATTTAAAAAATTTATTAAGCAATATTGATAAAATAGATATTAATAATGATTCTTCGTATATGTTTCTTGATGATGTAACTCAGGTTAATCTTGAACTTGTAAAAAATAATAATGATTTTTCTTCTCAATATTCATTATATTCTGTTTTAAATGATTGTAAAACCCCAATGGGAAAAAGGCTTTTGCGAGAATTTATTTTAAATCCAATTTTAAATATTTCTGAGATTAATACCAGATTAGATCATGTGGAATTTTTTTGCAAGAATATTAGCTTAACTGTGACTTTAAGAGAAGCTTTTGTTAGTATATGGGATATTGAGAGAATAATATCTAGAATTCAGATGAAAAGATATATTAAAAAAGATTTTTTATTTATTGAGAAAGCGCTTTCTGTGTTTTTTTTGGTAAAAAAATTATTTGACAAGCATAATTTTAATTATTGGGATTTTGATAAATCTGAAGAAGATAGTATTTCTAAGGTTTATTTTTTGATAAATAGTGCTATTTCAAGTTCGTCTGAAGAGCTTATTAAAAGAGGTTACAATCTAAAGCTTGATAGTTTAAAAGACTTAAAGATTAATGCAAATAAATATATTGATGAATATCTTGAATCAGAGAGATTGCGTAGCAAGATAAATAATCTAAAGATTAGAAAAACTAATAATAGGGGATTGTTTTTTGAGGTTACAAAGAGTAATTATGCGCAAGTTCCAGTACATTTTATTGAAAGCCAAACTTTAAATTCTTCAAAAAGATACAAGACAGAAAAACTTATTTCTCTTGAAGTGGATATTAATAATGCTGAAGACAGTGTGGTTGCTTTTGAGCAAGAAATTTTTGATGAAATAGCATCAAATGTTGTGAAGCATAATAAAGTTATTAAAAAGGTTTCTGAATTTTTTGCATATATCGATTTAATTGTAAACTTTGGCTATTTGGCAAAGAAAAATGAATACAAAAGACCTGTATTGACATGTGATAAAGAAATTTTTCTTGATAAATCTAGACATCCTGTTGTTGAGCACTATGTAAAAAATACTGAAATCTTTACTGAAAATTTTGTAAAGATTAATAAAGAAAAATATTTTTGTTTAATTACTGGTCCTAATATGGCAGGTAAATCAACCTATTTGCGTCAAGTGGCTTTAATTACTTTGATGGCGCATATAGGGTCTTTTGTGCCAGCTTCTAAGGCATTAATAGGTATTACGGATAAAATTTTTTGCAGAATTGGAGCGAGTGACAATATTGCTAAGGGGGAATCCACTTTTTTGGTTGAAATGAATGAAACAGCTAATATTTTAAGAAATGCAACAGAAAAGAGCTTGATAATTATGGATGAAGTTGGAAGAGGTACTAGTACTAATGATGGACTTGCTATTGCCTATTCTATTGTAGAATATATTTTAGATCATATTAGAGCTAGAAGTTTGTTTGCTACACATTTTCATGAGCTATCGACTATTAATCATAATGCTTTTATTAATCTTTCAATGAAAATTGAAAAGCAAGGCAATGATCTTGTCTTCTTAAGAGAAGTTGAAGAAAAACCATCTCTGAATTCTTATGGCATTTATGTTGCTCGAATAGCAGGACTTCCTTTAAGGGTAATAGATAGAGCCAATGTTGTCCTGGAAAGTTTAGTAAATCGAGAGGGTAGTTCTTGTTTAGAATTTTTTTCTTGTATACCTTCTTCTAGTTGTGATAGGGAAATTTTGGAAAATGATGCTGATGTTAATGTTAAGTTAAATCAGTATTTAGAGTTAAAAAATTTCATTTCCAATATAGATATTAATAATATTACCCCTTTTCAATCAATTGAGTTGCTAAATCAGATTGTTTTAAAAGTTGCTTCTTGGTCCAGATAGTATGAGTTATTTAAATGTTCTAAAAAGCATATTTTTACCTTTTTGCTCTTTTTGTGGAAAAAGATATGTTTATTCTGATGCTCTTTGTGATCAATGTAAAGAACTTTTTAATTTTGAAATCAAATTTGATGGGAATTTGATTTATTTTTTTGAATATAAAGAGCATTACAAATCTTTGATTTTGTCTTATAAGAAAGATGGCCAAAAATCGATTGGAAGATTTTTAGCAAGCGGAATTGCTAAATGTTTGAGTAATATTGATTTTGATCAAATAGTAACTGTTCCTTGTAGTTTTAGAAGAAAATTGTTTTATGGTTTTGATCATATGGAATATATTGGCATTTTATTAAACCATTTTGGCTTTAATTATATAAATATTTTTTCAAGAAAATATGGAAAAAGTCAGAAGTTAATGAAAGGATCTCTCAGATTGAGAAATCTTGAAAATAAAATTAAATTAAAATCAAAGTATAAAAATTTTCAATTTAAAAAGATTGTTTTACTTGATGATATTGTTACCACAGGAACATCTATGTGTATTTGTGAGGATCTTATTTTACAATTTGGAGGTCATCAGGTAAAAAGGCTTTCGTTGGCTAAATCTTATAATTTGGTTTAATATTGACATTATTTTTTCTAAGTGTTACCCTTAATTTAAGGTTTAATTATGTATTTAATAAGGTTCTTTTAAAAGGACCTTATTATTTTTAGGAATGTAGTTGATTAGATCTTTTGATGAGAATAATGAAGTTTATAGTTTGTTAAAAAATTTAACAGAACGTTTAAGTGTTGAAATATTAGAAATTAATACTTTTAGAAATAGAAATAGTGGAAAGATTCAAATAGTTCTTTATAGGAAAGATCTTTCTTTAGGTATTGATTTGCTGGTTGATTTGCATAAGATGATTTTGTTAATTTTAGAAGCAAATCTTAAATATAGTTTTACTTTAGAACTTTCTACGCCAGGAATAGGCAGAAGAATAAAGAGCGATAGAGAGTTTCAAATTTTTGAAGGTAAAAAGATTAACTTAATGCTAGATAATGAATTTGAGGAAGGCTTTATATTAGAGCCAAAATCAAAAGGTTTTATTTTTAAAACAGATAATAAAGAGTTAAATGTTTTGTATAGTGATGTTAAGAAGGCCAGATTAGTTTAAGGAGGAAGTTTGGATGATAAAGGGCACGGGACATATGATTGTAAACATTGCAAATGATCGAGGCATGAGTGTGGAATCCATTAGAAAAACAATTAAAGAGTCAATAATGATAGCTTATAAAAAGTATTTTGGAAGTAACGAAAATGCTTTTGTTAAGTTTGATGATGATACTGGAGATTTGGTTGTTTATGCAAAAAAGAAAATTGTAGAGGAAGTAAAAGATTCTTTGCTTGAAATATTAGAAAAAGATATTTCAAGGGAAAATTTTATAGAAGGTGGTTATGCTTATATTGAGATTAATCCTAAAGTTTTTGATAGACTTTCTATTCAAGTTGCAAAACAAAGGACTAAAAATGATTTGCAAGGAATTGAGGATAATGAAATTTTATCGGAATTTAAAAGCAAGTTAAATAAAGTTGTTATTGGATATGTTCAACAAAATAGAAATGGCGATCTTTATGTTAATCTTGGCAATACGGATGGTATAATTCCCAAGAAGTACCAATCACCAAGAGAAATTTATAGTCTTAATGATAAGATTAGAGTTTTAGTTTATAATGTCAAAAAGGGTAAAAATGGTATTGAAGTTATTCTTTCTAGAACTCATCCAAAGTTTATTGAAGAGCTTCTAGCACTTGAAATTCCTGAAATTGAAGAGGGTGTTATTAAAATTCATAAAATAGTTCGTGATCCAGGTTATAGAACTAAAGTTGCTGTTTATTCTGAAAAAGAAGAAATTGATCCTATTGGTCCTTGTATAGGACAAAAAGGAGCTAGAATTCAATCTATAATTAAGGAGCTTGAAGGAGAAAAAATTGATATTATCCCTTATAGTAAAGATATTAAAGATTTTATAAAAGATTCTTTGACCCCTGCAAAAATAGATCACGTTTATATTCTTGATGAGGATTTACATAAGGCTTTGGTAGTTGTTAGCGATGACCAACTTTCTCTTGCTATAGGTAAAATGGGTCAAAATGTTAGACTTGCCAATAGGCTTATTGACTGGGCTATTGATGTTAAAACCAGTAGTCAATTTGCAGAAATGAAAGCTAACTCAGAGTTTAAGCAAGAAACACTAGAAATGTTTGATAAAGTTATGCAGGATGTTGTTGAAGAGGAGCAATTTGAAGAAATTAATAAAATAAGCGATCTTAAATTGCTTGATTCTTCTGTGATTTCTAATTTATCAAAGGAAGGGCTTGATGACATTGACATGTTTTTACAAGCAGATGAAGGAATGCTTTTCAATCTTGGAGTAAGTTATGAAAAACAAGAAGAAATTAACAAAATATTAAAAGAGGGGATGATGATAATCGCTAATGATAGTGAGTCTACAGAAAAAGTAGAAGAAGATGAAGAGCTTCTTTGTCCTGAATGTGGTGTGGTTATTAATGAGAATATGACTTCCTGTCCAGGTTGTAAAATAGGGCTTAGTTTTGAGTTTGAGGAGGATTAAGTTTGTCGGAAAATATTGATGATACTAAAGATGAAGATGGTAAAAAAATTAAGATTGTTAAGTTAAAGAAGAAGGTAGTAAAAATTGTAACACATAACGATTTAAGCGGTGGAAATAATTTAATCAATGCTGTTGATTTGCATAAGCACAGTCCTAAGGCTGAGTATTCGCAAAACAGAGATAACAGAACTGGTGGATACTCGCAAAACAGAGATAACAGAACTGGTGGATACTCGCAAAACAGGGATAACAGAACTGGTGGATACTCGCAAAACAGAGATAACAGAACTGGTGGATACTCGCAAAACAGGGATAACAGGACTGGTGGATACTCGCAAAACAGAGATAACAGAACTGGTGGATACTCGCAAAACAGAGATAACAGGACTGGTGGATACTCGCAAAACAGAGATAACAGAGCTGGTGGATACTCGCAAAACAGGGATAACAGAACTGGTGGATACTCGCAAAACAGAGATAACAGAACTGGTGGATACTCGCAAAACAGGGATAACAGAACTGGTGGATACTCGCAAAACAGAGATAACACAACCTCTCAATATCAAGGTTCTGTAAAGAGAACATATGTTGCCAAAAATAATATTCAAAACAAATATACCGCTCCTGTTTCTTTTAGAAGAGTTATAAAGACCAAAGTTTCTGCTATTACTACTACATCTTCATCAGATTCTGAGAATAGTAAAGAGTTAAATCGCAAGCTTGGAGAAAAGAAAAAACAGCAACAAGAAAGTCAAAAAAGCTATAAGAGAAAAAAAGCAGAGACTGAAAGCAAAACAATTGAACAAAAGGTTTTTGAGCAGCTTCAAAAGAAGAAAAGGGAGAATTTGGCTAATCCGATTCCAAAATCAATTGATATTATGGGTAGTATAACTGTTTCTGATCTTGCAAGAAAGATGAATTTAAAATCTTCTGAGCTGATTGCCAAATTAATGGCTTTGGGCGTAATGGTTACTATTAATGAAAAGATAGATTCTGATACTGCAACTATTTTGGTTGAAGAATATGGTTCAAAAGTTAATGTTGTTTCTATTTATGATGAAACGGTTATAGAAGAAGAAGTAGAGGACCAAAGCAAAAGAGTTGAAAAGCCCCCTGTTATTACAATAATGGGTCATGTTGATCATGGTAAAACCAAGTTGCTTTCTGTGCTTCAGAATATAGATATAAATCAAACAGAGTCTGGCGGTATTACTCAACATATTGGAGCTTATACTATTGCTTACAACGGTAGGGAAATAACATTTTTAGATACTCCCGGGCATGAGGCTTTTACTATGATGAGAAGTCGTGGAGCTCAAGTTACAGATATTGTTGTTCTTGTTGTGTCAGCAATTGATGGTGTTATGCCTCAAACTATTGAAGCTATTAATCATGCAAAAGAAGCAAATGTTCCAATTATTGTTGCCATAAATAAGATTGACTTGCCAGATTCAAATCCTGATAAGATTAAGCACCAGCTTTCAGAATACGATTTGGTGCCCGAGGATTGGGGAGGGGACACCATTTTTGTTTTAATTTCTGCTCTTAAAAATATAGGAATTTCTGAACTTCTTGATATGATTCTTTTGCAGTCAGATATGATGTTATTAAAGGCAAACCCGTTTAAAAGGGCTATTGGTAAGGTGCTTGATGCCAAGATTGATTTAGGGCGCGGAATAGTTTGTTCTGTTATTATTGAAGATGGAACTCTTTATGTGGGAGATTCTTTTGTAGGTGGAGCATGCTATGGTAAAGTTAAAGCATTAATTAGTGATAAGGGTGTTTCTGTTAAGAGCGTTGGGCCTGCTAAGGCTATTAGTGTTTTGGGATTTTCTTCAATTCCTCAGGCTGGTGATCCTTTTCAAGTAACTAAAACCGAAAAAGAAGCAAAATTAATTAGTTCTAAAAGACAGGATCTTAAAAAATATGAATCTTCTAAAAATGTAAAAAAAGTTACTATGTTAAATCTTTATGATTCAATCAAAGAAGGAGAACTTAAAGAGCTTAAAATAATTTTAAAGGCAGATGTTCAAGGCTCAGTTGAGGCTTTAAAGAATTCTCTTGAAAAATTAACAAATGATGAGGTTCGAGTAAGGGTTGTTCACTCTTCAGCAGGTGCAATAACTGAAACAGATATTAGCTTTGCTTCAGCAAGTGATGCTATTGTTATTGGATTTCATGTAAGGCCTACTGCAAAAGCTCAGACACTAGCAGACCAGGAAAAAGTTGAGATTAGAAAGTATAATATTATTTATGATGCTATAAGCGATGTTAAATCAGTTCTTGAAGGTATGCTTGAACCAGATATTGAACAGCAATTTATTGGTTTTGCCGAAGTGAGGGCTGTAATTAATGTTCCAAAAGTTGGAGTAATAGCTGGTTGTTATGTTTCTAGAGGACTAATAAAACGAGATGCTATTACTAATGTGATGAGAGATGGTTTACAGATTCATTCTGGCAAAATTTCATCTTTAAAGCGATTTAAAGATGATGTTAAAGAAGTTGCTGAGCAATATGAGTGTGGTGTTATGATTGATAACTATGCTAATATTAAGGAAGGAGATATAATTGAAGCATTTGAAGTAAAAAAAGTGAAAAGATCTTTTAAAACTTAATTTTGCTTTGCTTATATGTGTTTATGTATAAAGATATAAAAAAGTTTAAACTTGAGAGTTTTATTGCTCAAGAAATTGGTCATTTAATAGTGACTAGGGGAATTAAAGATCCCAGAATTCATTCATTTTTAACCGTGGTTAAAGTAGAATTTTCAAAAGATTTAATACATGCTAAAGTGTTTATAGGTTCGATCAAGGAAGGTGCTTCTTTGGATAATGCAATTAAAGCTTTAAATAATGCTAAGGGCTTTGTACAAAGTCAAATTATTAAACGTATTAAAGTTAGAAGTACTCCCAAGTTATTATTTGTTAAGGATGATTCTCTTTCTAGGTCATTTTATGTTAATAAGATAATTGAAGGGTTAAATACTACAAGAGAGAATTAAATTTGGCAGATGGATTTCTTTTAATTAATAAAGAGCAAGGCAAAACCTCTTTTGAAACCCTTTTTCCTATAAAAAGATATTTTAATACAAACCGTGTTGGGCATTCCGGTACACTTGATAAATTTGCAAGTGGAGTTTTGATTGCTCTTGTAGGAAGATATACAAAGCTTGCAAGTTATTTTACTTCTTTAGATAAAGAATATTTAGCAGAGTTTAGATTTGGATTAGAGACAGATACTCTTGATCCAAATGGAAGAATAGTTAATAAAACAGATTATATTCCTAATTTAGAGGATATAGATTTAAAGCTTAAAGATTTTGTGGGAGAAATTTATCAAAGTCCTCCGAGATTTTCTTCTGTTCATATTAATGGTAGCAGGGCTTACAAGCTTGCTTTGAATGGGGAATTTTTTGAAATTAAAAAACGAAGGGTAAGTATTTATGAGATTAAAAGATTAAGTTATGATTTTAATTTTTCTTTACTTAGTTTAAAAATTATTTGTTCAAAAGGTACTTATATTAGGAGTATTGCAAGAGATTTGGCTCGTTCTTTGAATTCTTGTGCATATGTTAGCAGTTTGAAAAGAACCAAAGTAGGTGTATTCAGGCTAGAAAAATCCGTATTGTGCAAGAATTTGAGCGAAACCTCTTTAATGGGTTTAGAATCTTTGAGAAGTTTTGAAGAGATTTACCTTGATTTTAACAAGATAAATCTTGTTAAAAATGGAGCTTACATTGAAATTCAAATCAATATTAATGAATTTAAGATTTTAAAATCCAGAGAAGAAAAAATATTAGCGATTATTGAAGGGATAGGTTTGAATAAATATAAATATGTTATTATATATTAATTTTTTAAAATTATTAATAATATTAATTAGAAATAATCTAAAAAGGATAAATTGTTTTTGTTATTTTGGAGAAAAAATATTATAATCTATCATAAGTAGAAGTTTAAATTATAGCAAGAGGTTTGTTAAGGCTTTGCTATAATGGTATAGGAGTTGCTTGATGATAGATAAAAAGCAAAAACAAAAAATAGTTTCTGAGTTTGGAAAAAATGAAAGTGATACTGGTTCTGTTGAAGTTCAGATCGCACTTATTACAGGTCGAATAAAGTATTTAACCGAACATTTAAAGATAAATAAAAAAGATCATAGTTCAAAAAGGGGCTTGTTAAAGTTGGTGGGGCAAAGGCGAAGTTTGTTACGGTATTACCAAAAAAAAGATTTAGAAGCTTATAGGATATTGATATCTAAACTTGGTCTTAGAAAATAAAAGAGGTTGAATTTTGAGGAAAATTTTAAAACTAAAAATAGGAAGAGACGAGTTAGTGCTTGAGACGGGATTTATGGCGAAGCAGGCTAATGGATCGGTTCTTGCAACTTATGGGGGATCTTCAGTTCTTGCGACTGTTTGTTGTTCAACTAACGTGAGAGAAGATTTAGATTTTGTTCCCCTTTCTGTTGAATATAATGAGAAATATTATGCAGCTGGTAAGATTCCAGGAGGATTTATCAAAAGAGAAGGAAAGCCAAAAGATAAAGAAATACTTGTTTCTAGATTAATAGATAGACCAATGAGACCTCTTTTTGATAAAAGATTTGGTCGAGAAATTCAAGTAATTCCTACAACTTTGGCTACAGATCAGCTCAATCCCCCTGATATTGTTGGAATGAATGCTGCTTTTACAGCAGTTTTTTTGTCAGATATTCCATTTAATGGTCCGATTGCGGCTGTTAGAATGGTGTATTTAAATGGTAAGTTTATAGTAAATCCTTCGTTTGAAGAAATTCATGATTCTGATCTTGATATTGTTGTTGCAGGAAGTTTAAATGGAATTACAATGGTAGAAGGCGGTGCTAATGAGGTTAGTGAGGATATTTTGCTTTCAGCAATAGACAGTGCACATGAATACATTAAGCAAATTTGTAATGCTCAAAAAGAGTTTTTAAATATCGTAGGGGAAAAGGAAAAACTTCCTTTAGCTTTTGAAGAAAAAATATTTGAATTTAAAGAAGAGCTTAGAGATTTTGTTTATGCTGACCTTAAAGAAGCTTGCTTTGTTAAGGGGAAGCTTAATAGAGATAAAGCTATAACTTTGTTGCGAAATAAATCTTATGAACATTTTTCTTCTCTTGAGAAATTGACTGATAGTAATGAGTCGCTTTTTCATAAAGCTTTTGATGATTTTGAGAAGGAGATTGTTAGAAGCTCTATTCTTAATAATAAGATTAGAACGGATGGTCGGGCTCCTAATGAAATAAGAGATATTCTTGCAGAAGTTGATATTTTAAGCAGAACACATGGATCTGCACTTTTTACAAGAGGGGAAACACAGGCTTTAGCTGTAACTACTCTTGGTACAAGTATTGATGAGCAAATAATGGATGATATTGATGGTGATAAGCGCCTTAATTTTATGCTTCATTATAATTTTCCTCCATTTTCAGTTGGTGAGACTGGTAGACTTATGACTGGTAGGCGCGAGATTGGCCATGGTCATTTAGCTCAAAGAGCTTTAGAGTCCATTGTTCCTGGAAAAAACGATTTTCCTTATACTATTAGAGTAGTTTCTGAGGTTTTAGAGTCCAACGGATCTTCTTCAATGGCTACTGTTTGTGCTGGAAGTATGTCTTTGATGACCGCAGGGGTTCCTGTTAAAAGGCAAGTTGCAGGGATAGCCATGGGGCTTGTTAGTGAAGGTGAAAAGTATGTGGTTTTAAGTGATATTCTTGGGGAAGAAGATCACTTAGGTGATATGGACTTTAAAGTGGCTGGCACAGAAAATGGAATTACTGGATTTCAAATGGATATTAAAATTGAAAATGTTACTAAGCAATTAATGAGAGATGCTCTTGAGCAGGCTAGATTGGGCAGAATTCACATCCTTTCTATTATGAATTCTGTAATTTCAAATTCAAGAGTTGGTATATCTGAATATGCTCCAAAAATTGTTCAACTACAAATTGATATTGACAAGATATCTCTTGTAATAGGATCTACTGGAAAAACAGTTAAGGCCATAACAGATGAATTTGAAGTTAAGGTTCAAATTGAGCAAAATGGGAAAATTATTCTTTTTGGTGCTGATGATTTTAAGATGCAAAAGGCTAAGGAAAAAATAGAGAGTATTGTAAGGGAGCCGAAGGTCGGTGAAATTTATGAAGGGGTCGTTAAAAAGATTAATAGTTTTGGGGCTTTTATTGAACTTACTCCTGCAAAGGAAGGATTTTTAAGTACTCGATTGAAATCTAGAGATAGTAGGTATGGTTCTGGAAGGTTTGGAGATTCTAATAATAGATATTCTAGATTTGGTAGTGGAGATAATAGAAGAGGTAATGTAGGGCTAGTTCGTCCTCCAAAATTAGAAGAAGGTCAGCGAATTAAAGTTAGAATAATTGATATAGATAAATTTGGAAAAATTGATCTTGAAATTGTTAAAGATAAAGATTATTAAGATATTATGAAATTTGTTTTGAATAATTTATTTAAAGGCCACCTTATATATTTTGTTTTGTTTTTCTCTTGCCTTACTACTACAAATAATAGATCTATTCAAGATTCTTATAGTAGTGGTCTTGTAGAGAAGAAAAAAGAAGCAGTTGTTATTAGTGATAATAATGTTTTTAATAAGAGCAAATTTAAAAGAGATTATTTAGTGGGATTAAAAGATAATGAATCTTTTTTTCTTAGTAATGCCTTTTTAAAAGAAAATAATTTTTATTTTAAAAAGGCAAGAGAAAGTTATGCTAAGAAAAATATTGGTTTGACAAGCTATTATTTGAATAAAATAATAGCTAATGAGAATCAATATAGCAGAGAATTGTTAGCTAAGGCTAATTTGTTTTTTGGATATGTAAATTATGAGAATGGTTTTTATGATCTTTCTGAATATAATTTTGATCTCTTTTTGAAAGATTATAAATATTCTCATGCTAGTTTAAGATCAGCTGAATTGAAATATTTTATTAAAGAAAAATCAGATGCAATTTCTGCATTTAAAGAGGTTAATGAATTTTCTATCTCAGGTTATGACAAAGGGATTTATACTTTTTTAAGCAATAAGCTTGGGGTAAGCCATTTAAATTTAGAATCTTTGGGGTTTCTTGACAATAGTGTTTTTGATGTATTTGTCTTTAATGAGAATATATTTGTGACTAATATATTGGGTGGGCTTTTAAGGTATAACATGAAAAAGAATGCTTGTAGAGTTTATCTTAAAGATAAGAAAAGCATTTTTTTAAATGGAATTAGAGGCTTTGCAGATCATAATGGAACGATTTATATTGGGGGGAAGAATGTTGTTTATTATATAGATGATATTGATGCAGATGTAAAGCAAATAAATGCTCCTACTAAAGCTGATTTTAGCAATATACAAGTTTTGCTTGGTGTTAAAAATGGAATATTTGTTGGTACTCTAAATTCTGGCTTATGGTTTTATGATTTAAAAAATTGGAAAAATATACCACTTGGATCTAATAAAATTTCTTCAATGTGTTTTGATCCTCTAAAAAATTTATTATTGGTTGGAACTGTTGACAAGGCTGTTTATATTGTTAATGCCGATAATTTAGAAAAGATTCGACATTTAGATTTTTTTAGTAAAAATGATAGTGAAAAAAATATTAATTTTATTAAAGGATATAAGGATAGTTATTTTATTGGAACATATGGCGGTGGTCTTTTTGAGCTAAATTTAAATAAAAATAGCTATAAAAAGCATGTTATTGCTAATAATATTAATGTTAATTATTTTATGGATATGGAGATTAAAGATAAAAAGTTGTTGTTTGCAACCTTTGATCACGGTTTATTGATTTATGATTCGGAAAATGACAATTGGGATTATTTTGGACCTAATAATGGACTTCTTAATTTGAATTTAATAAAAGTTTCTAAGTTTGAAAATTATATTATATTGGGCACTCTTAATAATGGCTTGGTCTTTGTAGATGAAAATATTAAAAAACAGTTATGAGTCTTACATAATTGCTGAATTTTTTAAATATTTTTTAATTACATTCTTATTTTTCTTTTTTGTATTTTTTATAAATCAAATCTTATTCTTTATGAGAATACTTCTTCAAAATTATGTTCCCTTTTTTAAAGCTTTTGTTTTTATTATATATTCTCTTCCCATGGTGATTGCGCTTTCTCCCCCTTTTGCTGCTTTGATTTCAGTAATTCTTACTATTCATAAATTTAAGCTTCATAATGAAATTTTAGCTTTTCGTTCAATTGGCATATCAATTTTTGATTTGCTTATTCCATTTTTTAAATTGGGGCTAGTTATTGTTTTAGTATCTTTTATATCAAATGATATTTTGCTTCCACTTGGATCTATTGGTAGGTTAAAAATTTTTAACGAAATAAAAGAAGAAGTTCCTCATTTAGTATTAAAGCCTTATTCAAGCAAACAATATGGAGATTTGATTTTTGTTTCTGGTGAGAAGTCGGATAATGGTTATAAGAATGTAACTTTTTTTGATAATACTAGACTTAAGGGATTTGATAGAATATTTATGGCAAAAAATCTTGATATTAGAAAAGAAAATTTTCAGGTTTATTTTATTTTAAATGATGTTCTATCTATTGCTTTAACAGATAGTGAGAGTGGATTTTATGATTATTTTTATGCAGATAAAATGAAATATTCAATTGATCAGGTTACATTTAGCGATAGTTTTTTATTAAATTATGTAACTCCTTCGCAAATGAGCATGAGAGATGTTCTAAATTTAATTAGAAAGCAAAACAATTTAATATCAGATTCAAATATAAAAAATAATCTAGAAGGAGACTTTTTAAGTTTAAATTTTTCAAATCTTTATTTAAATTATTTATATAATCAAAATTATTATGTGGATGAATCTTATGTTTTTGAAAATTTAAATTATATGTATAATTTAAATTTAAATTTTAGACCATATCAAGATAAAAGCATAAAGCAAAATTTGGCTCTTTTTAATCTTGAATTTTATCAAAAAATTAGTTTACCACTTTCGGTTTTGTTTTTCATTTTTTTGGCTTTTTCAATGGGAATGTATTCTAATAAAAAATATTCTATTATTCTTGAGCTTGTAATTTCAATTATTGTGTGTGTATTTTATTGGGTAATGTTTATTGGTGGGAAAGTTTATACTGTGCAGTATGCGCCAAACCCTATTATTGTTACTATTTTACCCAATTTAATTTTAGTTATCGCTGGAGCAATTCTCTTTTTGAGATTATTAAGAAAATGAAAATAGATAAGCTTTTTGTAAAAAGTACTGTTCTTACTTTTTTATCCATGAACTTACTTTTCATGATATTAATTATACTTGGTGATTTATTTGTCAATCTTCTCAATTATCTTGAAAAAAATATTGGTTTTAATGATATTCTTTATATTTATTATTTGTATTTGCCAAAAGCTTTCTCAGATGGAGTAGCTTTATCTTTTCTTTTTGCTATTTCTAATCTTATTGGTAATCTTTCTATGAGAAATGAAATAATAGGTCTTTTTAGTTGTGGCGTTCCGCTTACCAGGATATTAAGACCAATTATTTTAATTAGTATATTTATTTCGGTTATTCTTTTCTTTTTTGATAATTATTTAGTAATAGACACTGTAGCAAGAAGAGATATTCTTATTAAAAATAGTATTGGTGATAGTGGATCTAGTGATAGAACTGTAATAATTAGAGATTTTGCTAGAGAAATTTATAATATTAAATCTTATGATATTGATGAGAATGCTTTTTCTAATTTAATGATTATAATTAGAGACAGTAAAGATGAATTTCAAACAAGATATGATATAAATAAAGCCGAATGGAAAGATAATAAATGGAAGCTTTATGGCATTAGGGAGTTTGTTAAGGTTGGTAGAAAAGTAAAGGAGAATGCTTATGAGGTTCTCGATGGGACAGGAATTATTAAGCTAGAGCCTGATTATATAAGGACCGTAATGCTATCATCCAAGGCATTGAATTTTACTAAACTTATTAATTGGATAAGTTTTCTCAAAAGTGAGCATTTAAATTATTCCGATGCATTGCTTGATTTGTTAAATAGGATATTCTTTACATTTAGATTAATTCTTCTTAGCTTTACTGTTGGGTTTATTGCTCTTGCTCTTAAGAAAAATATTTTTATACTTAGTTTATTAAATAGTATTGCTTTTGCTGTTGTTTATGTTATCTCCATTATAATTTTTAATTTTTTAGCAGATCTTGGTTATTTAAATATATACATAGCAAGTTCTTTTACAACTATGTTTTTTTTGGTTATTAATTTTATTGTTTATAGGCTTGTTAGAAAATAATATATATAATAGTTTTTAGGATGTTTATATGTTTAGTGTAATTAAGAATGACAAACATTCTAAAGCAAGGATTGGAGTTCTGAATCTTCCTCATGGAAAAGTAGATACCCCTTGTTTTATGCCAGTTGGTACTTTAGGAGCAATGAAAGGGTTAAAACATGCTGTTCTTGAAAAGTTGGGATGTAATTTGATGCTTGCAAATACTTATCATTTATATTTAAGACCAGGTATTAAAACTATTGAAAAGTATGGCAGTTTGCATAATTTTACAACTTGGAATAAAAATTTTTTAACTGATTCGGGTGGATTTCAAGTATTTTCTCTTTCTAGCCTAAGAAAGATTGATCTAAAAGGTGTACATTTCAAATCTCATCTAGACGGATCTTATCATTATTTTACTCCTGAAGGAGTATTTGCTATGCAAGAAATTTTTGGTAGTGATATTATTATGCCACTTGATATTTGTAGTTCTTATGGGATTGATTATAATGAGGCCAATTTATATACAAATATTACAACCAATTGGGCTCGTAGTACAGTTAATTCTTATAAACATAAAAAAGAGGGATACAGCGGGTTTTTATTTTTAATAACTCAGGGAAATTTTTTTAAAGATTTAAGGAAAAGAAGCATCAATGATATTCTAGAATTAGACAGTCCAGGTATTGCTATTGGTGGTATTTCTGTTGGAGAACCAAGAGAAAAATATTTAGAAATTCTTGAATATAGTTCTTTGTTGATACCAAAAGAAAAACCAAGGTATGTAATGGGTATTGGAACCCCACATTATATACTTGATGCTATATATTATGGTATTGATATTTTTGATTGTGTTAATCCTGCAAGAATTGCTAGGCATGGATCTCTTTTGACAGATAATGGAATAATGCGCATTGGTAAAGAGGAGTATAAGAATGATACTTCTAGGGTAGAAAAAAATTGTGATTGTACTTTATGTACAAGGTATTCAAGAGGGTATTTAAGGCATTTGATAAAATCAAAAGAGCTTTTTGGAATAATTTTGGCAAGTGAGCATAATATTAACTATATGTTTAGATTAATTTCAAAGATTAGAACCGCAATTCTAAATGATAATTTTTTAAACTTTAGAACCGCATACTTAAGAAAATATGAAGAGGGAAACTTAGATGAATAAATATGTTGTTTCTACAGTTTTAGTCATGATTTCCACTTTTTTTTCACGAATAATGGGATTTGCAAAAGTAAAGATTTTCTCTTATTATTTTGGTGCAGATCTTGATGCTGATATTTTTAATTATGTTTTCAATATTCCTAATAATTTGCGAAAAATTCTTTCAGAGGGCGCAATGACTTCAGCCTTTTTACCTGAATTTACATATGAAAAAAACAAATCACACAAAAAAGCTGTTTCTTTTTTCAGAACTGTTATAACCTTTAATGTTATCTCTATTGGTTTGATTATTGTATTTATGATTTTTTTTGCAAAGCCTGTTATGTATTTTTTATCTTATTACAGAGGAGAAAACTTAATTTTTGCAAGCTCTGTATTTAGGTATTTAGTATTATATATTTTACTTATAAGCATATCATCAATATTTACATCTGCTTTAAACTCATATAAAATTTTTTTTATTCCATCATTTTCACCTATAATGCTTTCTTTTGGAATAATATTGAGCATATTTTTATTTTATGATCGTTTTGGAATATATAGTGCTGTTATTGGTGTAATTTTTGGGGGTTTTTTACAATTCCTGGTTCCGTGTATAAATTGCTTTATGATTGGTTTTGCTTGGAAGCCAACATTTTATTTTAGAGAAAAAGTATTTTTAAATTTTTTAAGTAGATGGGTTCGTATGATTTTTGGATTTTCTATTTCAATTGTTACTCAGCAAATTTCATTTGTATTAGCGTCTACTCTTGAGATAGGAAGTGTTTCTATTCTTAGCAATGCTGTGGTTTATTATCAGCTTCCTGTAGGAATTTTTTATATTTCTATTGTTACAGTAATTTTTCCTAAAATGGCAGAGTATGCCCTGTTAGGGAATAAAATCAAATTAAATGCACTTTTAGTAGATGGAATTAAAATTTTGTTATTAATTTTTATTCCGGTATCTTTCATGATGTTTATTTGGTCTGATTATATTTTAAATTTATTTCTTATGGGTGGAAAGTTTTCTATTTATGACACTCAAAAAACAGCAAGTGTTTTGAGATGTTTTCTTTTAGGTTTACTCTTTTATTCAATGTTTAGTTTTTTTCAAAAATATTATTTTTCTATTCGTGATGCAAAAACACCATTTTATTTGAGTGTTTTATTTTCTGTTCTTGATATTGCATTTTCTGTTTTTGGTATTAGCTATTATGGTTTGAATGCTTTAGCATTAGCTCAATCTATTTCTTTTGTGATTTGTGTAATTGTTTTTTATTTTATAATATTAAAAAGTGGAGTTAAAATTAATTTAATTGAGATTTTATTTGTTATTTTAAGGTCAATTATTACGCTTTTCCCTTTATATATAATTTATTATTTTTTTGGAAAGCTCCAGTGGGATGTGGGTTTTAGTTTGAAAAATCTTTATTTTTTAATTATAGCGGGAATTGTTAGTATTTTGATTTTGATTATTTGCTATTCTGTTTTAGGAATAAATAAATTTTTCAATTTTATTAGGAAGGATGTTTTATGAAATATTTTAACTTTTTATTTTTTTCACTTATTATAAATATTTATGCTCAAAATATTAATTCTCCAACTCTTCCCAAACTCCCTATGTCGCCTGAAATAACAGAAGATAAGCTTGATAAAGAAAATTCTTTTAAAGATACGAATTTTTCTAACGTTGGTTTAGCTAGTAAGTATGTTAATGACACAATTCTTTATGGACTTGATAGCCAAGTTGTAAGCATTATAAAAGCTCTTAAAAAGTCAAGTGATAGTCAATATAATCTTTCTCTTAAAAAAAGACTTGAGAAAACTTTTAATGCCGAGATTAAAAAGGAAATACTTGAGCTGTTTATTTCTCTGAAGTATTCAGGGGGCATTGATACAGCAAATTATATTCTTGAAAATTATGAAAACAAAAGATATTCAAATGCTTTATTTGGTTTGGCAATTTCGTATCTTAAAGAGTTTGGTAATAAAGAGAAGTTAAAAAAAATCCTTGTTGACATTCTTGAAAATAAAGAAGGCAATATTGTATCTATTGCGGCTTATTATCTTGGAGAGCTTAATTCTCTTGAATATTCTAAGAATATGTTAGAAGTTTTTGAAAAATATTCTGGTAATGATGGTACTAGAAGGGAAATACTTATTGCTCTTGGAAAGATGTCTGCTGTTGATTATCAAAATAAAATTTATGAGATTTCTTTAGATAATTATGAAAGTCCATCAATTAAGGCTGCTGCAATCGAGGCTTTGTCATATCTTGCCCCAGATAAAGTAATTACAAATGCTGATTTGTATCTTCAGAATAATAACAATAATTTAAATATTAAATTAGCTATTATTGCTTCTTTGTCTAAAGATTCTTCTTTAAAATCCAAAGAGATTTTACAAGGATTTTTAAGAGATTCTGATGATAATATTAGATTTAAAGCTATTAATGCAATTAAAGGACATAAGGACTCTTCAGCAAGGGATGTATTGATTTATAAACTTAAAAACGATCCATCTTTTAAAGTTAGAGAGGCTTCTGCTAAAGCTTTAATTGATATGGATCTTGGAGATATTGAGATAAAAAACATTATGTTTGATGTTAAGATTGACAATGGTTTTAAAATTTCAATGTTTAGCTATCTTTTAGATAAAAATTCTTTAAAAGCATTATCAATTGCTTTAGAAATTGTTAATAAAGAAAATGTTAATAGACCTTCAAATGTTTTAAAAGGTATTGCTTCAATGCTGGCTGGCAAAAAGGGAAATTTTGATACTTTTTATTCTAAAATCATTGATAGTAAAAATATTGATTTAATGCATTTTGCATTAAAAGGTGCTATTTATAATAAATCTTCAACACTTTTTAGTAAACTTAAAAAGATTAAAAGTGAAACAGACTCTGAATACATTAAAATGCTTTTAAAAGATTATTAGATTATTAATAAACTGTTAAAGTAGAGTAAGATTAGTAGAAAATTTTTAAAATTTCTTTAGCTATTTCTGATTTTTTCATTTCTGGGAGTTCTTTTATGCTTTCTTGATTTATTATATAAACTTTGTTTAAGTTTGAACTAAAGTATTTAATTTCATTTGCAATGATAAAGTCCAAATTTTTATTTTTTAATTTTTCTTTGGCGTTTTGAATTAAATTTTTATAATTCTCAGCGCAAAATCCGACAACAATTTGGTTTTCAAACTTATTGTTCCCTATGTGCTTAATTATGTCAGGATTTTTTACTAATTTTATGTATAGGGTGTTGGTTTTATTTTTTTTAATTTTACTGTTAAAGATATGTTTGGGTCTAAAATCGGCAACAGCTGCAGCTCCAATTATTATTTCAAATTTATTGTATATTTTAAGAGCTTCTTTATACATTTCCATTGCAGTTTTTACTTTTATAATATTGACCCCTTCAGGTTCATTTTCATTGGTTGGCCCTGTAATAATTGTAACCTTAGCGCCGAGTTTGTTAGCTTCTTGTGCCAAACAAAACCCCATTTTGCCTGTTGATGTATTTGAAAAATAACGAATTGGATCTATGAATTCTTCAGTTCTGGATGCTGTTATGAGTATTTTTTTATTTTTAAGGAAGGGTTTTTGTTTGAATTCATTCAATATTATTTTTATAATTTTGTCCTCATTTTTAAGACGCCCTAAAGCGTTTGATGAGCAAGCCAAGAATCCTTTATCAGGCTCAATGAATCTATAATTATAGTTTGTAAGTTTTTTTATATTTTCTTTTAAGATAGGGTTTGAATACATTACGTTATTCATTGCTATTGCAAAATAGGTGGGGGCTGTGCTTGCAGATATGATTGTAGTTAATGCATCATCAGCAATTCCTGATGCAACTTTAGATATTGTGTTGTAGGTAGCAGGAATAATAAGAATTAGGTGAGCCCATTTTGCAATTTTTATATGTTCAACCTCATTATGGTTTGAATCCCATAGATTGGTAATTATTTTGTTCTTAGAAATGGTTTCTAGGGTTATTGGTGTAATAAATTTAGTTGCATTTTTTGTCATTACAACTTTAACGTTGTATCCTAATTTAACTAAACTAGAAACTATGTAAACTGACTTGTAAGAGGCTATGCCCCCACATATACCAATTAATATATGTTTATTTTTATTCATATTTTATATATAGTATATATTATTTGTATTTTATATTTATAACTTTATAAGTTTTTGTTATTCTTTTGCTAAAGGCTGTTTTAAATGAGAAATAAGATTTTGTATGCTATATTATTGTATGTTTGTATGTTTTTCTTGTGGTTTTGTTTTGCTTATTTTATTGACACATCAGCTATCATCTTTAATATTCCTTTGTGGTTTTTTGGGTCAGGGATATTGTTTCCTATTATAAATTTTTTTTTGATTTGTTTGTTTATTTTATTGGTTAGTAGATCTTGATACATTGTTGGTAATTTTTTAGATTTTTTAAAAACAGAAATAAGGGTAGTTTTTTGCTATTAAATAAATACTTTCTTGCAAATCGGAATATTAATTTTATTATTATGGCCTTGTTATTTTCTTCTAGCTATATTAGTGCTAGCAGTTTTATTTCTGGGCCCTCTGCTGTTTATAAGTATGGATTATCTTTCATATTGTTAGCTACTATACAAATTCCCACAACTTTAATTGCTTTTATTGTTGTTGGCGAGAGATTAAATAGAGAATCAAAAAAAATTAATGCAATAAATATTATTGATTATATTAGATATAGATATAATAGCGATTTTTTGGCGTTATTGAGTGGATTTGTATTAATATTTTTTTCAATGTTTTTGATTTCTGCTCAATTAATAGGCGGTGCCAAGCTTATAGAAGTTTTTTGGGGAATTGATTATGCAGTTGGTCTTTTATTTTTTACTGTATTAATTTTTATTTATGTATTTTTTGGAGGATTCAAGGCAGTAGCTTATACGGATTTAATTCAAGGATTTTTAATGCTAGTTTCATCTGTTATTTTGTTTTCTAAGATATTGGATTTGGGAGGGGGTATTAGTAATTTGTTCAAGATTGCAATATCTAGTTTAGATAAAAACCTTTTACTTCCTTCAAATGTTGATTTAAAACCACAATATATAGTTTCTTTTTGGATATTAATAGGGATAGGAGTGTTAGGGCATCCTCAGATTATTAATAATTTTATAGCATTTAAAGATGAGAATGTTATAAAATTTTCACTGCCCATTTCTACTTTTATTATTAGTTTTTTAATTATTTTAATGCATTTAATAGGATTTTTTGCTATTATTCTTTTCCCAGATTTAAATCCGAATGATAAAGTTGTTTTAAATGTAGCTTTAAAAGTTTTAAATTCTTTTTCTTGTTTTATGTTTTTTATGGGTCTTTTGTCCGCAATAATGTCTACGGTAGATTCGAATTTACTCTTAGTGACATCTGTTTTAATAAAGTCAATATTTATTTTCAAAAAGGATTTAAAAGAAGATGTAAGTGTTATCAGAGTGATAATGATTTCTAATATTTTTTTTATTTTAATAATACTTGTCTTTTCTTTCTTTCCTCCTAATTTTTTATTCTTTGTTAATATTTTTGCTTTTGGGGCTTTGGAAGTTTCATTTTTTCCTATTATTGTTTTTGGACTTTATTTTAATTTTGCAAGTAAAATAGCGGCGCTTGCTTCTATGTTTTTAGGTTTGGGATTTTATTTGTGCATTTCATGCTTTAGTTTAAATATTTGGTTTTTTCATCCCGTTTTTCCAGCATTTTTTGTTTCTATATTTACATTTTTAATAGTTAATTTTTTTTGTAAAAAATATAGCAAAGTTTATTAGGGTGATTGTTTCTTGCGATTTGATAAATATATCTTTTTAGAAGTTCTTGCCAATGATAATGGTAAGCGACTAGATTCAATTTTGATTAAAATTTTAAATTTTTCTAAAGTTCGGATAATAAAGCATATTAGAAAGGGTGATATTAAGCTAAATGGTCTAAAGCCACATTTTTCATGTAGAGTTTGTAAGGGGGATAGAATTTATTTGTATAAGCCTTTAGCTCAAAATTTGAACTTAACTATGGATGAATGTTATAAAAGCAATATTAATTTTCAAGGTATTCAAAAAAGAATAATTTATGAGGATAGTGATTTGCTTGTCTTGGATAAGCAAAGGGGCATGTTAGTTCATGGGGGCAGAGACTCTCTTGATTTTGTAGTAAATGCATATCTTTTAAGTGAAGATCTGAGATCTTTAAGCTTTAAGCCTTCGGCAGTCCACAGGCTTGATAGAAATACTTCCGGTATTGTTATTTTTGCGAAAAATATAAATGCTGCAAGAAAACTAAGTATTGCATTTAGTAGTGGATCTATAACTAAAAAATATTTTGCAATACTCTCAGGTGAGGTTAAGTCGACTGCTATTTATAAAAATCATTTATTTAGAGATAAAAACCTCAGGAAAACTTTTGTTTTAGAGGATGAAAAGTGTATTAATGCGATTACAAAGGTTAATCCAATATTATCTTCAAAAAGAGCTACTCTTGCTGAGATTGTTATTAAAACGGGTTTTACTCATCAAATAAGGTCTCAATGTTCTTTTAATAATCATCCTTTAATTAATGATAAGAAATATCATGATAAGTTCAGGAAAAGTAATTACTTTTTACATTCTTTTTTGGTAAAATTTAATGAAGCATTCTTTTTAAAGAATGAATTTTATGCTAAGCCTAGTTTAGAATTTTTAAAGCAAGTAAAAGATATGTTTGATGTCTATGAATTTTCAGAATTTTTCAAGTAGTTTTTCCCCGAAAAAACTATTAAGCAAGTTTAAAAACTTTGTAACCAGTATTAAGCATAAATTCGTTAGGGTGAAAGTGTATGCACTAGTAGGATCTGCTGGAACTGGAAAGAGTTTTAGGTCGCATTTGGTAGCAGATAAATATTCAATACCTTTAATCATTGATGATGGTGTATTGATTAAAAATATGAAAATTATTGCTGGAAGTTCAGCTAAGTTTGAAGATAATGTTTTTAGGGCAGTAAAGCGGTCTGTATTTGAAGATGATGATCATCGAAGTGAAATGCTTGAGATTCTTGGAAGAGAGGATTTTAATAAAATATTAATATTAGGAACAAGTCTTAAAATGATAGATAAAATAATTTCAAAACTTTTATTGCCAAATGTTTTCAAGGTTATTTACATAACGGATGTTTCAACCAGACAAGAAATAGAAAAAGCAAGGATTTCAAGGCAAATGGGTGAGCATGTTGTACCAGCAGCTGCTTTTGAAATAACATCTGTGAGACCTAATTTGCTATTAAACTCAATTAAAGTTTTTTTTAAAAGCGGATGGCTATTTTGTAAGAGGAAAAATTATATTCGGTCTGTTGTTAGGCCTCATTTTTATGAAGAAGGAGTTTTATCTATTTCTAAGAGAGCTGTAAGGCAAATTATTGAGCACTGTGTTTCTGAGTATGATAGAAATTATATTGTTTATGATCTTAAAATAAAAAAAGATGGGAGTAATTACCTTTTTAAGTTGTTTTTAAATATTCCTCTTGGTAATAACTTGCTTAATAATACAGAAATGCTTAGAACTTATATTATTACGAATGTACTTAAGTATACAATAATCAATATATTATCTATTGATATAGTTATACATAAATTTTATGAAAAAAAAGATTCTTTAGAAGAGGACTATGAAGGTTGATTTTGACAGTTTGAATAATATTTTTTTTGTAGGAATAAAGGGGAGTGGGGTTTGTTCTCTAGCCTGTTTTTTAAATTCAAAAGGTTACTTTGTAGAAGGGGTAGATGCCCCTGATAAATTTCATACCGATAAGATTTTAGATAATAATAAAATATCTTATTATGAAAATATTTATGAGTTTTCATTAAAAGAGCTCGAGAGGTCTTTTGATTTAATAGTATATTCTTCAGCTTATGATAAGGATGCTTTGCAAGTTTTACTTGAAGCAAAAGAATTGAATATCCCTATTTTATCTTATTCTGAAGTTCTTGGTGAACTTTCTAAGAAATACTATAGTATTGCAATTGCAGGCTCTCACGGTAAAACTACTACCACGGCGTTTTTAGGTGTTCTTTTTAACAAATTAGGATTTAATCCCAATGTTATTGTAGGATCAAGCGTTAAAGATTTTGGCGATGATTCTTCAATAGCTGGTATTAGCAATATTTTCATTGTTGAGACTTGTGAGTATAGAAAACATTTTTTGCATTTTAGCCCCAATATTCTTATTGTAACTAATATTGACTACGAGCATGTTGATTTTTTTAAAAGTTATGAAGCTCTTGAGGGAGCTTTTTTAGAGTACATTAATAATTTGAAAAAAGGTGGAATATTGATAATTAATTCCGATGATAATAATTTGCTTAAAATTAAAAGGCAAATCAGCAGAGAAGATATCAATATTTTTAGCTTTGGATCTAAGGATTTGTCGGATTTTCAAATAAACAACGTTGTAGTCAAGCATGAATATTTTTGCTTTTCTTTTTTAGGTTTGGATAATATTGAACTTAAAACTGTTTTATTTCATAATGTATTGAATTTTTCAGCAGCTCTTTTAGCTTTAAAGATTTTTTTAGAAAATAATGGAAAATCAATTTTTGATTTTAAGGCAACAATAAAGAGAATTGCAAAAAATTACAGTGGTATAAAAAGAAGGGTTGAAGTTGTTAAAGAGGATAAAGGGGTGATTTATATGGACGACTATGCACATCATCCAAGAGAAATTAGAAATACGCTTTTTGGTATTAAAAATTTTTATAAGAACAAGCGTATAATTTTGGATTTTATGCCTCATACTTTTACAAGAACAAAAGAATTTTTCAATGATTTTGTTGAAGTTTTAAGCGCTGCTGATGTAGTAATTTTACACAATATATATCTTTCTAATAGAGAAAATTTTAATCCGGATGAACTTTCTATTAAATTATTTTTAAATATTGAAAAAATAAATAAAAACACTTATTTTTTTAAAGATGTCAAAGACTCTATTGAATTTATAAAAAGTTTATTAATATCGGGAGATTTATTTATTACAATGGGCGCTGGAAATAATTTTATTTTACACGATTTTCTGTAAGGATATTATAGTGAAAAGTATGACAGGATTTTTTTATTTGGAAAAGATAATTGGTAACTATATGTTTAGTGTTAATTTAAAATCTTATAATGGAAAATTTTTAGAATTTAAACTTAGGTTACCAGAAATTTTTTCTGGCTATGATCTTGATATAAGAAATTTGATTTCAAAATATATTAGCAGAGGGAATGTTTTTTTAAATGTAGTATATAAAGAATTGGTTCCCCGTATGAACTTTACAGTTAATCCTAATTATATTGAGGCTATTTCTAGACTTAGGGATTCTTTGTCACACACTAATCTTAATATTAAGAACGAGCTAAGTTTGGGTGATTTCTTATCATTAAAAGGAGCTTTGATAATTGATGAGGATAGTGAGCATCAAGAAGAGATTTATGGGTTGTTTAAGGGTGTTTTAGAGGAAACATTGTTTCATTACAACAATGGGAGAAGTTTTGAAGGAGAAAATACTAAATCGGATATAAAGTCAACTCTTGCTCTAATAGAGCGTGATCTTAAAATTGTAAAAGTTGCTTGCAATGATATAAATGTTAGGCTATTTACAAGCATTAAAGAAAATATTTCTAAATTAATGGATGAATTTAGAGATTTAAGTATTGCAGAAGAGGCAGCTAAAATGGCAATTCGTCTAGACATCAATGAGGAGATTATTCGTTTAGATTCTCATATAGAAACTTTTTATAAAAATCTTGAATATGAGATATGTGGCAAAGTTCTTGAATTTATTTCTCAAGAAATGCATAGAGAAATAACAACTATGAGTAATAAAGCGGTTGATCTTGATATTAAGAATTTGATTTTGAATATGAAGTTAAATTTAGAAAAAATAAAAGAGCAAATAAGGAATGTTGAATGAAAATAGCACTTTCTGGTAAGAGTGGCTGTGGTAATACTACTGTGAGTGGCATGATTGCAAAACATTACGGTCTTGAGTTTATTAATTATACTTTTCATGATATTGCTAGAGAGCGTAATATTCCTTTTTCTGATTTTTATGAGAAAGAGGTAATAGGAAGAAATGATTATTATTGGGATAGATATCTTGACAAGAGATTGTCTACGCTTTCTAAAAAAAATAATACAGTGCTTGCTTCTCGACTTGCTATTTGGATTTCTAAGAGTGCTGATTTAAAAATATATCTTTACGCTAAAATGGAAGTTAGAGCTGAGAGAATAATGACTAGAGAAGGAGGAATGTATTCTGATGTTTTAAGCAGTACTTTTAATAGAGATGAAAATGATAAAAAAAGATATTTAGCTATTTACAATATAGATATTGATGATTATTCTTCAGAGACTGATTTAGTGATTGATGTTACAAATATTAATTCAAATGAAGTTTTTCAATTGATTCGATATGAAATTGATAAAAGAAAATTAAAAATTTAACTAAACTATTTAATATATTTAGTTTATAAGGAGATTAAATGACTAAAGTGCCTTTAAAAAAAATACAAGATTTTGATGGAAATTTTTATGAGCTTGTTGTTGCTACTATAATGCGTACGGAGCAGATCATAGATAATATTTCTTTAGCAGAGCATGCTGTTCTTGATGATAAAATATTAGGGCAAGCTTTCAATGATATTTTGACTGGTAAATTTAGCTATTCAATTGAAGGGAGATAGAATAGTTTTTATTTTTGGTCCTACAGCTGTGGGCAAAAGTAATATTTTGTTTCATTTCCCCAAAAATAAGGCAGAAATTATAAATGTTGACTCTATTCAAGTATATAGAGAGTTTAATGTGGCTTCTTCAAAACCAAGTAAAAATTTGATGAAGCATATAAAACATCATTTAGTAGATTTTCTAGATCCTGAAGAAGAATATACCCTTGGAATTTTTTATGAGCAAGCTTTAAGGATAGTAAAAGAAATAAGAGAAAAAAATAAAATTCCTATATTTGTAGGGGGTACTGCTTTTTATTTTAAACATTTAAAAGATGGGATTCCTTCAACGCCTTTGGTTACTTCTAGAATAAGACTTTATGTAAATAATCTTTTAGACCTTAAAGGCAAGTCATATCTTTTAAGAGAATTGAAAAATATAGATCCCATTAGATTTAATATGTTAAATAAGAATGATATATATCGTATTAAAAGATCGCTTGAGGTTTACTACCAAACAGGAATTCCTATTAGTCAGTTTCAAAAAAAGCAAAACAGTGAATTTAAAAATATTTTGATTTTGGGTCTTAAAAGATCTTTTGAAGATTTGAAAACTAGGATATCAATAAGAATTAATGAGATGTTGAATTGTGGATTGCTTTCTGAGGTTAAAAGTTTGTTTTCTAAGGGTTACAATGAAAATACTCCAGCTTTTAAAGGAATAGGTTATAATGAGTTTTTATTATGGAAAAGTAGACCTTACTGCGTTTTAAATGATATAATAAGTTTAATAAACAAAAATTCGTTTTTATATGCAAAAAGGCAAATGACCTTTTTTGCCAAGATTTCTGATGTTTTATGGTTTCATCCAGAGGATGATTTAGACGACATTTTGAATTTAATTTTTAAAGTTGATAAGGAGATTTAAGGAGTGCCTTGCGGAAGAAAAAGAAAGTTAAAAAAAATTTCTACTCATAAAAGGAAGAAAAAAAGAAGAAAGAATAGACATAAAAAGAAAAATAAATAATTTGCTACATCATCCGGCTTTGTCCGGTTGATGTAGTAGGGTTATTTAGTATGCTCAATTATTAGATTGTTGATTATATTTATGTCTTTGCTAAAGATATAGCTTTTAATTCCTTTGTAATTGACTAGGATCCAATGTCCTTCAATTCCATAGCGTTTCGTTTTTTCTAGTGTTTTTTCAATTTTTACGACTTCATCTTTTCTAAGTAAAATTACGTAATCGTAATCCAATTCGCTGTTTTTCTTGGTGCTTTTGCTAAGAAAAGCATAGTCTTTTATTATTATTCCCATTTTATTGTTAAACCCCAAAATGCTGCTTTGGGGCAAATTCAATTTTTGAATGAGAGGAATTTTGTTATTTTTGTTGCAAGCTAAAAGAATTAAGGATAGTAAATATAATATTTTTGTATTCATAATTTCCTTGATTTTTTATATACTATTTTAGTATGTTACTATAATAATATAGTATTTTTTAGAATTTTTAAGGATTGTTAATGAAGAAATATCTTTTTTTTATTTTATTTCTCATCTCTTCTAATAATTTAATTGTTTCGTATCCACTGTCTTTTGGGGGAGGATTTTCTTATCAATTTACTAATTATACTGATAAAACAGGCTCCACCAAATTTGCTCCAAATTTTACTAGGTCAGATCACGGGATTAATTTGAATTTATTTTTTGATGCAAATTATGTACTTTTGGAAATGTCTTATAAAGAGGCTTTTATTATTACTCACAATGGGAGATATTTTTCTTTTGGGCTTTATGGGACATATCCAATGATTTTTAAAGAACAGATTAGAATGCTTTTCCCATTGGTTGGGTTTAAATATACTCTTGATTTGAGCTCTAATAGCTATAATCTTTTTTTTCTAAGCATGGGGCTTGCTGCGGATCTTTTTATTCCTGATATTGAAGGTTTATATGTTAGACCCTTGTTTATGCTTTCTATTTCTCCATTTTCTAATTATAAAAATTTTTCTGGATTAACAACTGAGATTATGCTTGGATTTAATGTTGGTTGGAGATTTTCTAATTAGGAAGTTTTATTCCTAAGTGAAATGGAACAGATCTTTCTTGTCCAAAGATGTTTGCAGTGAAGTTTAATTTGTGAGGAGCGTTATTGGATTTTACTACAAGAGTGCTTGAGCCCCCTCCGTCTAGATTAATTGCATTGGTCATGCCATAGCTTAATGCAAAATCAATAACCTCATTAAGAGAAGCCCCTTTGCTATTATTGACGCCTCTTCCTTCTATTGTAGCAAGAAATAAATGCTTGTTGTTTTTATCAGTTCCTATTATTGTTCTTGGGTGTTTTGTGTCTTTAAAATTTTTTTTATATTTTCCATTTTTTATTAAAACAAAAAAACCGCTAAATCCGTAATCGGAATTTTTTAGTTCGTCTTCTTTGGGATTTAATACAATTTTGTTATGTTTTATTGTAATCTCTCCATAGCTAGGTATTTGTTTTGAAATCATTTTTTTATTATATATGTATAGCCCTTTGGGAAAAAACATGCTGTGTTTAATTTCATATGGGCTTGTGTTAATTGCAATGTCAACATTGTTGGAAATTAAGAAATTGCTTGTTTTTTGTCCTTTAAAGTAGTAATTATTTAGCTTTTTATCGTAAATAGGCTTTGATATTGTGAATTTCAGATCTTTATTTTCAATTTTCACTAGAACATAATTGCTATTTATGAAATAACCCTTAATAATTTTGTATTTGGTTTTTCTAGGAATTGATTTGGACAACATTAGTCCTGATGAACTACTTAAAATTAATATTAATAATGATAATATTTTTTTATTCATTTCTTTTTATTTTATAAGAATAAATGCTTTTGGGATAGTTTGTTAGTATCAGCTTTTTTAGCTGTGTTGCTAATTTTTCATTTTTAAATTTTATAAGATTAAATATTTGATAAATTATTTTGACATCTATATTTTTTTCATTATTTAATATATTTTTAATTTCTTCTTCATTAATATTATCTTCATTTATTCTTAATTTTAGTGAAATAATTTCAGTTTTTATTTTTTGGTTTTTAATCTTTTTTTTGTTCATTTTGCTTAAAAAGTTATTAGCTTCTTTGTATTTTTTTATTTTTAGATAGTATTTTGTAATTAATAGATAATATTGTTCTAAGTCAAGGTTCTTAATTTTATTTATTACTGCTAATTCTTTTGGCAAATTGTTGGTTAAATCATAAAGCATGTGTAGCTTTTTTAAATTTTCTATATTTTCCTTATTATTACCTTGTAATTCAAAAGGGGTAATTGTTACAAACAATAAAGCACAAAAAAAAGATAGACAACCCATGATTTATTATAAACTTTGTTTTGAGAATATGAAAATAATTTAAGCTGCTGCTAATTTGAATAACATTTGATTTTTACCTTGTCAATTAGTATAAAGCTTCAAGGTTCAGGGTTTAAAAAAAATAATTTAATTTTTTGTAAATCTTATTTATTAATTTCTTTATAGAATATAGTTTTTGTATGTATTCTTCGTTTTCTATCAGGCTTTTTATACTTTCCATCGATTCTTCTATTGCCATTATGAAATTTTGTTTGGGTTTTAGTCGAAAATTTCCAAAGCAATCTGTTTCCAATGATAAAAAAAGAGCAAATTTTTTTTTGGGAGAGCTTATGAACTGCATTGTACACCCTAAAAGGTGTTTTATTTTTTCAGGGTCATCAATATTTACATTATTTTTTTCATATTTTTTTATACAGTGCCAATCTTTTCCCATTCCTTTGACTATTTCTATAGTTTCTGAGAATTTTTTGTGGTTGAATACTGTTACATTTCCATGTGTCAATTGTATTTTAATTTTTTTCAATTCTTCATTGTTTTGATTGTTTAATTCGTTTTTTGCAATCATTTCTTTTAGTTCTTCTAGGCTAATCTTTATTACATAAATGTTATTTTTATATTCAGCTTTGAAATTTTTTTTCCCTATTTTGACTTCATTGATAATTTTTATCTGTTTTGTATTTGGTATTTGTTTTTCTTTTTCAGGAATTTTTTTATTTTTGGGATCTTCATTAAAGCTAATATCTTCAATCCATTCTTTTTTTAGGACTCCAATTGACCTTGCATACATTTTTGTAGTTTCTATAATTTCTCCTGCAACGAAATATTTTACAGAATCAGTACTAATAAGTGATCCGGGATGAATTATTACATTTTGAGCTTTAATAGTTTTATATTTCTTTTTTGAAGTTTTAAAACAAATATAATCTCTCATTCCTCGCATTATTGATTTTAAATATCCTTCGTTGTCAAAAACACTTTTTTGTATTATTGGTATATTTAATTTGCTAACAATGCTCTCAAGCTGCATTTGTACATTTACTATCTCTTCAAGTCCTTGTAGATCTAAATAATTTTCTTTTGTGTAAGCTTCTTTATTCGTAGCTTTTTTAAAATCTTCAAATATATTGACGAATCCAATTAAATCCCCCATTGGATTTTTATATTTTAAGTGGGCTTGTCTAGCTTCCATCTCTTCATTTTGGGGTAGAATAAAAATTCCGCTTGTGGATAAAAATGATAGACCTATTGTAGTTTGATAGATTGCTTGTGGATAATTTATCATTGCCTCAACTAATGCTCTTGAATGTGCTGGTACTAATGGGAATAGTATCATATATTTACCAATTTCTGTAAGTTCGTTTTTATTGTTGATAGCATCCAACGATTTTAAAATTTTGCTTGCAGTTTGAATGGAATGTGTGGATGGTTTTGAGATAAAGTCAAAGTGGGTAAAATCTCTGATTCCAATGTCTGCCATTCTCAGTATTACTTCAGATAGGTCTGTTCGATATATTTCTTCTTTTTGATAATCTTCTCTTAGTTGATAATCTTCTCTTTTATAAAGTCTGTAGCAAGTTCCTTTTGAAAGTCTTCCTGCTCGACCGGCTCTTTGAGTTGCTGATGATTTTGAAATTGGAACTTCTTGGAGTGAATAGGTATGAGTTTTTGTTTGGAATTTATTTGTTTTAACTTTTCCGCTATCGATTACTATTTTAATGTTTTCAATTGTGATTGATGTTTCTGCAATATTTGTTGATACTATTATTTTTCTTTTATTTTTAGGAGTAGCTACAAATATTTGTTCTTGAGCTTCTTTAGACATTCGTCCGTATAAAGGGAATATTATTAAATTTTTTTTTGAATTTAATTCTTGTAATTCTTTTATAGTTTCTTTTATTTCTTTCTCTCCAGATAAAAATATAAGTATATCTCCTGCTTTTTTTTCTTTTATTACGTTTAGGACAATTTCTTTTATTTTTAATATCATTCCTTTTGATGTGTTTAAAAGAGGAGGATTGTATATTATTTGTACTGGGTATGTTATGGTTTCAATGCTAACAACTGGTGCATTGTTAAAATATTTTGAAAATATTTTTGTGTTTATTGTAGCAGATGAAACTATGACTTTAAAGTCATCTCTTTTTCTTAAAATGTCTTTAATAAGTCCTAATATAAAATCAATGTTCAAGCTTCGTTCATGTGCTTCGTCTATTATGATCACGTCATACTCATAAAGCAATGTATCTTTTTTTAGCTCTTGCAAAAGCACTCCGTCGGTCATTAATTTTATTTTAGTTTTTGGACTTGTAATCTCTTCAAATCTTATTTTGTAACCAACTTCTTCTCCAACGTTTACACCAATGTGTTTGGCAATGTATTCAGCTATTGATATTGTAGCTATTCTTCTTGGCTGAGTTACTCCAATTTTGCCTAATTTTGCAAAACCTGCTTCATATATTATTCTTGGTAGTTGTGTGGTTTTTCCACTTCCTGTTGGACTTTCAACAATTAAAACATTATTTTTTTCTAATACTTTAATTAATTCATCTTTGTATTTATAAATTGGAAGTTTAAAATCATTCATATTTATAACAAACTAAATACATATTTCTCATTTATTTCGTCAAGATTAATGCTATCAGGCAAATCAATTTTCTTTCTTTTAATTTTAGCATAAAATTTATCGTTTTTTTTGTAAATATATATTTTGTTGCCTATTTTGTTTTTAGAAAATGCAATCATTTTAACTATTATGCCCACTTTATTAACTTTTTCGTTTAGTAGGCTGATTGCCTTGTCTAGTGTTATGTCATATGCTTTTGCATCGTTTTTTAGCGAGCAGGTAATACTTCCGCTTTCAGTTTTAATATAATCTCCAAAAACCCCAGTTGCAGCAATGATGTGCTCATTGGTTTGAGGATACTTGCCGATTGTTTTTGGTAGAGAGAGTAATTTTAATGCAAGATCTAATGTTATATTTTCAGGGTCAATTTTTTTAGTAGATGCTTTTTTTGCTTTTATTATTTTTAATTTTTTAGGTTTTCCTTTTTTTGTATATTCTTGAGGAGCATAAGTGTCTTCTCCAAGTTGTACAATGTTTCCGTAAATTGTGTTTTTAAATATTACATTAAGCCCTGTTAAGGGATCAATGCCAAGTATATTTGGTTTTAACGCTTTCTCATTTATTATTTTTTGTATTTCATCTTTTTTGTATAAATTTTCTAATGGGGTTATTGTGTTAATTGAGTAGTTATGCCCTTTAAATACCAAATAAGGTCCATATTTGCCTATGTTTATTGTGTAATTAATGCTGTTATTATTTTCATCATCTAAGTATTGATTTTCAATTACAGTTCTAAATTCAGACGAATTAATTTTAGGTTCTAGTTGCATTACTGAATCTTTTAATCCTTTTTTGCCATTATAGAATTGATTTAGATATTTTATTTTATCTAGCTTTCCTATTGCTATTTTATCCAACTTTTCTTCCATTTTAGAGGTGAAATTTAGCTCAATTAGTACTGGAAAATATTTTTCAAGAAGATTTATTACAGCAGCTCCTTTTATAGTTGGAATTAATGTGTTGTTAAGTTTGAATGCATATCCTCTTTCTAAAAGTGTCGATATAATTGTAGAATAGGTTGAAGGACGACCTATTCCCTCTTTTTCCATTTTTTGCACAAGAGATGCTTCTGTGTATCTAAATGGGGCTTTTGTTTCGTGCTTGTTTGTTTTTGTTTTAATTATAAAAAACGTATCCCCTTTTTTAATTAAATCAAAATTTATGTTAAGGTGTTCATCTTTTTCTTTAGTGTGTTTAAGAAATCCATCAAAAATTATTTTTGTAAAACTTGATTTGAAAATTAAGTTTTTATATTTAAAAGTCAGTTTGATAGTTTCTTTTATTGCATCTTTCATTCCAGAAATAATAGTTCTATCCCATATTATTTTGTAGATTTCTTTAGCAGTTTTACTTTCTATTTCTATGTTTTCGTTTGGAATAAACATTTCAGAAGGTCTAATTGCCTCATGTGCGCTTTGGGCCATTTTTTCTTTTCCATAAATTCTCTCTTTTTCCTCTATGTACTCTTTTCCGTATTTGGTTTTTATTATTTTTGTTATTTTTTCTCTTGCAATTTTAGCAATATTGTGAGAGTCTGTTCTCATATAGGTAATGTATCCATATTCGTAAAGTTTTTGAGCATATTGCATGATTTGCTTTGTTCCAATTTTAAGGCGTTTATTTATTTCTTGCTGAAGTGTAGATGTAGTAAATGGTTTTGGAGGAGATATTTTTATTTTCTTAGTTTCTATTGATATCAATTCCAACTTTTGTCCATTTTTCAATTCTTTTTCAAGCTCGATCATTAAATCTTGGGTTATTATTATTGTTTTGCTGTTGTTTGTAAGTTTTCCAGTTTCATTTATGAAGTCTTTACTTTCTGCTATATTTTTGCCTTCAATTTTTTCTAATTTTGTTTCAAGTAGTACATCTTTTTCCTCGTGTTTGCATTGAAGTAGAATTGAATAATAATTGGCTTTTTTAAAATCTATTCTAGTTTTTTCTTTTTCTATTAATAATTTTAATCCAACAGATTGCACTCGTCCAGCAGAAAGTCCATAAGCTACTTTTTTCCAAAGTAGTGGGGAGATGGTATATCCATATAGTCGGTCTAATATTCTTCGTGCTTCACCAGCATTGACAAGATTCATGTCTATATTTCTAGTATTTTTTAGTGATTCGGTTATTGCTGTTTCTGTAATTTCATGAAATATCATTCGTTTGTAATTTTTTATTTTCAACACTTCTTTTAAATGGTATGCTATAGTTTCTCCTTCTCTGTCTTGGTCGGTTGCAAGATATATTTCATTTATTGTTTTTATCATTTTTTTTAGTTTTGATACAATTGGTTTTTTATTATTAGGAATAATGTAAATTGGATTAAATCCGTTTTTATAATCTACAGAAATATTTGCCCATTCATATGCTTTGTATTCCTTGGGGATTTCTTTTGCATTGTTTGGCAAATCTACTATATGTCCAATGCACGCTTCTACTAAGAATGAGTCATCAAGAAACTTTTTTATTGTTTTGGCTTTTGTTGGTGATTCAACTATTATCAATTTTCTATTTTGCATAAATTCCTTATGTTTATATATTGTATTATAATATATAAACATAATTTAAGAATTAAAAAAAGTGAGAGTATTTTGTGAACAATTATAGAATTTTGCATACTTCAGATTGGCATATTGGTAAAAAAATTGAAAATTTTTCGGTACTTAAGGAGCAGAGAAATTTTTTGTCCTTTCTTTTAGAATTTATTAAGAAAGAAAAAATAGATCTTCTACTGGTTGCTGGGGACGTGTATGATTCTAAGAGGCCTGGATTTGAAGAGCAAAGGTTGGTGAATAATTTTTTTTACGAACTTTCTTTTACTTCTTGTAAATGGTGTGTGGTTATTTCTGGGAACCATGACAAAAGAGATTATTTGAGTATCAATAAAAAACTTCTTTCAAGGTTTAATTTTTTTTTAATAACAGAATATGATTCTGATGATCAAATAGTTTTCTTAAAAGATAATGGATGTCTTAAGTTTATTGTTGTTTGTTTTCCACATATAAATGAAAGACTTGTTTTAGGGCACAATTTTGACAATATTTTTGAATTAGAATATCAACATTCTAATAAGCTATTTCTTGAAAATTTAGAAAATGCTTACAGAGAAAAGATATCAAGGTTATCTAATTTTTTGAAAAACGAGTATAAAGGAATTCCTACAATATTAATGGCGCATTCTTTTTTTGGCAGCAGTAAAAAGATTGATACCTTGGGGGGTAGTTACATTATTCCTTTTAATGTTTTTGGAAATGGTTTTTCTTATGTTGCTCTTGGACATATTCATAAATTCATGAAACTAAGAGATAATATTGTTTATTCAGGATCTCCCATGCAATATTCATTTAATGAGACTAATGATAAATACATAAATGTTTTACATTTTGATAACAATAAATTAATCTTGCAGGAAGCATTTTTGCTGCCTGTTTTTAATAAGTTAATCCTTGTTAAGGGTTCTTTGGAAGAGGTTCTTGACTTTTTGTCTAATTTTAAAAAGGAAGAGTCTTTTACTATTTATTTGAAGATTGAACTTAATGAAGCAGTTGATACTGGTGCTGAGGAGACCATTTATGATTTAGCAAAGCTTAATTTTATGAATTTAGTTTCTATTTCTTATTCTTTACTATCAAGTCAAGATATGCAAGATGATTCAAGCTTTATTGAAGAATTTGAAATACTTGAAATGGATGAAAAATATTTTTTTGAGAAAAAATTGAGAAGAGATTTTGAAAGTGGTGTTATTAAGGATATTAAATTTAATGAAGAAGAGCTTATTTCTCTTTTTAATGAGGTTTTAACGAAGGGGTATTTAGGCGAATATGAGGATAAATAAACTTATATTCAAAAATATTGCTTCTTATAAGGGTGAGCATGAGTTAGATTTTGATACTCCGGTTTTAAGACAATCAGGTATTTTTTTAATCTCAGGCAATACTGGCTCAGGTAAAAGCACTATTTTAGATTGCATAACTTTGGCTCTTTATGCTCGTGTTTATAGGCTTGGTAAAAAAATTGTAGATATTATATCAAAAGGTGAGACTAGCGCTTATGTTAAACTAAAATTTACTATTTCTGGGAGGATTTATGAATCTTTTATTGAGCTTAATGTAAAAAATATAGAAACCCCCAAAAATATGTTGCTTAGTTGTTTTTTTGACGATAGGATTGTTGAGGGTCGAACTGATGTTTTAGAATATATTAAAAATCTTTGTCGATTAGATTTTAATCAGTTTTGTCAAACTGTAATTTTGCCACAAGGTAATTTTCAAGAGTTTTTAATATCAAATCCTAAAGAGAAAACTGCAATAATTGATAATATTTTTAACTTGAAAAAATATGATAATTTGGAATTTTTTTTAAAAAGCGATTTTGAGCGTACAAAGTTTAATATAGATAAATTGTTAAATTCCGAATCTTATGAAAAATCAATTCTTGATTATGATGAGAGAGAGTTTAAATCTCTTAAGGATTATTTAGATTTAGTTGATATTGGTCAGTTAGAAATTGATCTTGAAAATATTAAAAGAGCTATTTCTTTGTGCAATCAGGCAATAGCGGCTAATGAGAAATGTTTAGACTTGGAAATTGAGATGTCTGCTTTAGAGGATAAATTATCTTCTCAGATTGAATATCAAGGTTCTTTAGAGATGAAATATTCTCTTCAAAAGAAATTAAAAGAAAATTTAGATTTGGAGAGAAAAATTTATTTGTGTGCAGACTTTTGGAATTTGAAAAATCTTGTTTTTATGCAGGGCGAATTATTTAATGATAGTAAATTGCTTGATTTAGAGCTTTCAAAAGTTATGAATAATTTAAAAGAAATTAAAGGTTTAGATAATAATAATTTTAATTTTAATTATGTTAAGGAACTTTATAATAAAAATTTTAATATTTCTAATTTTAGGTTTACTGATAATGATTATCAAAGTTTGCTTTTAAGGAAAAATAGTCTTGAGTGTGAGAAAAAAGAATTATTAAAGTCTCAAAGTAAAAAAAATAATGAGATTAAAAGTATTTCTTCTGAGAAGTCTAGTTTTGATTTTGACAAGTATATTTACTATGAAGCATTGAAATTATTCCAGACGTTTAATGATGAGCTGATTTCAAAATATAGAGATAGATTGGAGTTTTTATTAAAGTCTACTAGTGAAGAAGATTTTAATAAAAAGGAAAAAAATATTATTAGGATTGATTTATATAAAGAATTGTTAAAATATCTTGATGATAAAAATTTCTCCATTGAGACTGATAAAGAGAAACTGAAATATATTGAGGTTGAATATAAAAATTATCAACATAAAGATAAATTAGCGGTTTGTAGTTTAAAAGATCTTTACACTTTAAATTCGAAACTTCATTTAATACAAAATCAAATTGATGAACTTAAATATCAGCTTTCTTGTAGACAAGAAGAAATTTCTAAGCAACAGCTTAATGCATTGGAGTTTGAAAAGAATAATTCTGAAATTTTAAGATTGATTGGGAAAACATTGTTTGATAAATATATAGATTATTTTGACAAAGAAAAAATTTTAGCATTTGAAAATAAGATGGAAAAGCTTGAACAATTTAAAATTAGGGAAAGAGATTTAAAAATTGAGATTTCTTTAAAAAATCAAAATTTTGATCAAAACCTTTCAAAGATTAAAAGTTTATCATTAAAACTTAATTTAAATTTAAGTTTTAATGATCATGCTTCTTTGGAAAGAGAATTTAACATTATTTTAGCTAGGCAGAAAAGCATAGAAGATGAGTGGGGTAAGCTTGTTTTGAATCTTGAAAATTTGGGCAACTTAAAAATTAAAACTGAAACCCAAATTAAATTTATAAATGAATCTATATTGAGTTTAAAAGAGAGATTAAACGAAGAGCAAAATAGTTTTACTAATGTAGTTTCAAACTTGAAAAGTGTTGTTTCTAGCTCATTTTCTGTTGAATCAGAAGCTGTTTTCGAACAAGTTAATAAAAATAGTCTGCATTTTTTACAAAAATTGAGCTTATCGATTAGCTCTAAACTTGAATTTTTATCTGGAAATATTGAGAAATATAAAATAAAGCTTTTAGCTTTTCAAGTTCTTCAAAAAAAGATTAATCAACAAAGAATTAATTTGAACGCAATAAGAGAGGAATTAAGTCTTGCTCAGAAAAGGAAAGATAAACTAGATGTTCTAAAGAAGGTGGTTATTAGATCTTCTGGATTAAAATATTATGTGCAAACTTTTTTAATTAATGACATTTTAAGGTTGGCTAATGAAAAGTATTTAAGGTGGATTTTCCCCGATTTTGAGCTTAAAACTAACAAAGAGAGCAAAGATTTTGATTTTTTAATTGAAGATAAAAAAGATGTTAATAAAATAAGAACGGTAAAAACTTTGTCTGGAGGTGAGAAATTTCTTGTATCTTTAGCTTTGTCTTTAGCCTTATCTGATAAAATAAGGGATAGTGAGCTAAGAATAGAAGCTTTTTTTTTAGATGAAGGTTTTGGTAATCTTGATGAAGATACTTTAGCTCAGGTTATGCCTAAGCTTTCCAAATTTCAAATAATGACCGGACGTCAAATTGGGATAATTTCTCACGTTTCTTATTTGAAGGAGATGATTAAAACACAAATAGTCATAAACAAGATTTCTAAAATTTCTTATATTGATATGGAAAGTTTATAATCATTTATATATAATTAGCCTTTGAGGATAAATATGAAACGTTATTTGGCAATTGATGTTGGTGGGACTAGTACTAAATATTCGCTTGCAGATTCAAGCGGTAGTTTTTTTGATAAAAATGAAATAAGAACGGGTACTACTCCTGATGAACAAGTAAATATTTTAGTTAACCTTATTAATTCTTACAAAAAATCAAGTGATATAGCTGGAGTTGCAATTTGTATTCCCGGCTTTGTTGATCTTAAGGGAAATGTCATTAGAGTAAATGCTATTCCTGGTTTTGTTAATTATCCTTTAAAAGAGAGGCTAGAATCTTTAACTGGGATAAGTACAGAAATTGAAAATGATGCTAATTGCGTGGCTTTAGCAGAAAAATTCAAGGGTAATGCTATTGACTCTAGTGATTTTATTGCCATGACTCTTGGAACAGGAATTGGTGCTGGGATTTTTACAAATGGCAAGCTTTTAAGAGGAAGCTCTTTTATGTCTGGAGAGGTTGGGTTTATGATTACTAGAGGTATTAGCAATAATATTCCTTTTAATTGTAGATGGGAATCTATTTCTTCTGTTTCGGCCTTAAGGAAAAGAGTTGCTATGCGTTTAGAGAAGCCTTTAAAGGAGATTTCAGGAGAATATGTTTTTGATCTTGCTGAGAATGGGAATATTCATGCTAAAAATGAAGTTGACAGATTTTTTGAGAATTTGTCATTTGGTATTTTTAATTTAACCTTTATTTTAAATCCTGAAAAAATTTTGATTGGGGGCGGAATAAGTACAAGATCTGATTTAATAGATAGAATATATGAAAAATTAGAAAATTTATGGTCTTTAGAAATGGCGTTTATTAACAATAATAATATAAAAAATCTTGTAACACTTGAACCAACTAAATTTAATAATGAGTCTGGTAAAATTGGAGCTTTGTATCATTACTTTACTTGTCAAAAAGCGGAATAATGACTCTTTTTAGGTTTAGATATTTGAAGCTAGCTTTGCTATAAGATTTTCTACACTAGATTTTTGAATATTAAATTCTATTTCTACTGTATTTTGGTCTTTTATTGTTGCCTTTATTTGGCTTGAGATTGATAAGTTAGTTATATTGGTCAAGATATTTGGGATTAATTTCTTTGATAATATTTTTAATATTGCTGGATTATTTGTTTCGATCAAAGATTTTAAGATATATTCTTTTTGATTTAAACTGCTTATAGTCAAGGTTCCACTATTAAAAGGAATTAAATTTTTACTGCTACTTGCTATTTGCCTTGGGAAAAGTAATGTAGGATCTTGAATCCAAAAAAACATTTCATTTTTTTCTATTTCTTTAATATATTTTGTTGTTAGCATGTTGTCTTTTTTTATTGTTTTGTCTTTTTGGGTTATTGTGATACTAGTTCTAGCTCTGTTTGGGGTAATGTATATGTTTGAATTTTTAAGTTTCCATTTTGGGCTTGTGAGTATATTTCCTATTGATTCTGTGTTTCTATTTTTATGGATTCCCCAGAAAATATCTTTTGGGAAATTACCCATTATTAGTATAGCAAAGTCGTTATTTTCTTTTTTATAGCTAAAGTATAAATTGTTTACAAGCCCAAGAATGGATTTGTATTTAGGGCTTAAAGAGCTGTAGATGGATCTGTTTTTAATTAAATTTATATGGGCATATAAATTTGCGTCAGGCAAAAGTTCCATTAGATAATTTAGATTTTGTTTTGGGGGACTGTAAGGTATACTGGTGCATCCCATGAGACACGAAATAGTAATTATTTTTCTTAATATTTTTAACATTTTTCAATTCCTATCATTGTAAATATGTCGTCGTCAAGGTTTATTTTTTTTTCTAACTTGTTTTTGTTTAATGTTATATTTAGTGTCAATGTTTCATTTTTAATATATTTTTCAAATTTATTTAGTATTTCTTTTAATGTTGTATTATTTTCTATGTATAAGTTTATTCTATCACTAACATCAAAATTTTTTTCTTTTCTTAAATTTTGGATTTGCCTTACAAGTTCTCTTGAAAGCCCTTCCAAATACAATTCTTGTGTGATTAGAGAGTCTATTCCTATTGTAATGGAATCTTCATTTATTATTTTTAAGTTGTCTTTTTCTTTTCTTTCCAATATTATATCATTTAATGACAAGTAATGCTGTGTATTGGCTGTTTTTATTTCGTAAGATATTCCATTTATTATTTTTATTATTTCTTCATTTTTTAGCTTACCAATCTCAATAGATACTGTTTTCATATCTTTCCCAAGCTTTTTACCAAGTTCTTTAAAATTTGCTTTTGCTTTGTAAGTTATGAGCTCTTCTTCGTTAGATTTTATTTTCATTTCCTTAGCATTTATTTCATCTAGTATTATTTCTTGCATTTCTATTAGCATATTTTGTTCATTTTGATTTTTTGTGACAATATATATTGTGCCAATAGGCATGCGTATTTTTATATTGTGTAATGATCTGAGTGATCTTGCCATTGAAGTTATTTTTCTTGCAAGATTTATTTTTTTTTCAATTGTTTTGTTAATAAAATTTTCGTTTGCTTTTGGATAATCGTTAAGATGTATTGATTGCTTGTCTTCATCGGTTTTTAAATTTTGATAAATCTCTTCTGTTATAAACGGAATAAAGGGTGCAAGTAAAATTATTAAATTTTTGATTACATAATATAAGGTTTCGTAGGCATCGTTTTTGTCTTTATCATTTTCTGATTTCCAAAATCTTCTTCTAGATCTTCTTATATACCAATTATTTAATTTATCTATAAATTCAGTAAGAGATTCTATTGATTTTGTTAAATTGTATCTGTCTATTTCTCTATTTAGTATTTTTTTCAGACTTTCAAGTTCACTTATGATCCATTTGTCAAGATTATTGTTTTTAGCTAAGTTGAGGGTTTTTGAAGGTTCAAATTTGTCAATTATTGCATAGGTTGTGAAAAAGGAATAAGCGTTCCAAATAGGTATTATTACATTTTTAAGAACTTCTTTTACTCCATTGTCGCTATATTTTAAATCATCGGCTTTGATTACAGGGCTCATTATTAGATAAAGTCTTAAGGCATCAGCTCCAAAGCTATCTATTACTTTCATTGGATCTGTGTAATTTCTAAAGGATTTTGACATTTTTCTTCCGTCGCTTGAAAGTACAAGTCCATTTACAATGACATTTTTGAATGCTGTGCTTTCAAAAAGAGAAGTTCCTAGAATTGTAAGAGTATAAAACCATCCTCTTGTTTGATCTAACCCTTCTGCAATAAAGTCAGCAGGAAATACATTTTTAAAATTATTTTTGTTTGTGAATGGATAGTGATTGCTTGCGTAAGGCATTGCTCCAGATTCAAACCAACAATCTAGAACTTCGCTTGTTCTTATAAATGTGCCGCCATTTTTGCTTGGCCAGGTTATTTTATCTACTTTGTCTTTGTGTAAGTCTTCGATTTTTTTACCAGATAGTTTTTCAAGTTCTTCTTTTGATCCAACGCAAATTTTTTCTCCTGTTTTTGAGCATATCCAGATTGGAATTGGATTTCCCCAAAATCTGTTTCTGCTTATTGCCCAATCCTTTGCATTTTCCAGCCATTTTCCAAATCTCCCTTTTTTTAAATGGGCTGGCATCCAATTAATTTTTTCATTTACTTTTAAGAGTTTAGTTTTTATTTTTTCTACATTTACAAACCATGAGCTTATTGGTCTGTAAATAATTGGGCAGTTTGTTCTGTAGCAAAATGGATATCTGTGCAGATAATTTTCTCTTTTGAATAAAAAATTGCGGGATTTTAGGTTTTCTATTATTTTTTTATCGGCATCTTTTACAAAGAGTCCTTTAAAATCTTTTACCTGATCTGTAAATCTACATTCAGCATCCAAGGGGTCTATTATATCGACATTTGTATGCTTTTTAAGTATTTTGTAGTCTTCTTCTCCAAAAGGAGCAATATGAACAATTCCTGTTCCATCGTCAGTTGTAACATAATCGGCTGTGTGGATTTTGAAGGCTCCTTTATCTTTTTGTTCTAAAAAGTAGTTGAAAATAGGTTCGTATTCTATTCCTTCAAGCTTGTTTCCTTTGAATTCTTCTAAAATAGTATATGAATTTTCATTATCATAATAGCTATTGAGCTTTTTTGATCCGAGTATTAATGTTTCTTCTCTTTTTTTGTCAAATATTTTAGAATATTTTATCTCTTGTCCTACTGCAATTCCAAGGTTTGAGGGCAACGTCCAAGGTGTGGTTGTCCATGCTAATAAGTATTCGTTTTTATCTTTTATTTTAAACTTTATTGTTAATGACGGGTCATTAACTTCTTTATATTCTCCAAGATTTACTTCAAAGTTTGAGAGTGGGGTTGCAAGTTTTGGGGAATAGGGTAGCACATAGTAACTTTCGTAGATTAAACCTTTATTGTAAAGATTTTGAAATACCCACCATACAGATTCCATGAAGTTTATATCCATAGTTTTGTAGCCTTTTTCAAAATTTACCCATCTTCCAAGTCTTAAGATTATATTTTCCCATTCTTTTGTATATCTAAGCACTATTTTTTTGCATTCTTTGTTAAAGTTTTCAATACCATAATTTTCTATTTCGTATTTACCAGAAATTCCTAATTTTTTTTCTACTTCGTATTCAACAGGCAGGCCGTGAGTATCCCATCCAAAATTTCTTTTAACATATTTACCTTGCATTGTTTTGTATCTTGGAATTATGTCTTTTATTGTGTTTGGAACAAAGTGTCCAAAATGAGGAAGTCCTGTTGCAAAAGGTGGCCCGTCATAAAATGTAAATTCTTCACAACCTTTTCGTTGCTCCATTGATTTTTCAAAGATCTTGTTGTCAGCCCAAAATTTTAATATTTTTTCTTCTATTTTAGGAAAATTTGCCTTGTTTTCTACTTTTTTGAACATATAATTCTCCTTTATTTTATCATCCTTTATTTATTCTATTATTATCTCTTCTTTTTCTAAATAAACTGTTATTTTGCTTATGTTTTGATTCTCAGCTATTTTGGTGATAATCTTTTCTTCTATTTTTTCTTTTATTGCAGTAATTACGCTTCTTGCTCCTGAATTTTTTTTATAGTATTTTTTAGTTATAAAGTTGTTAACATCTTTTTTTATTTCTATTTCAATTCCTTTAGAATAAAATTTTGTCCTAAGGTTGTTTAAGTAATTTTTGCAAATTTCTTCTACATTGTCTTTTGTTAGGACATTTAGGACAATTTTTTTTTGAATTTTATCTAAAAGAGATGATGTAAATCTTTTTTCAAGATTTTGTTTTATTTCTTCTTTTAAATCTTTTATTTCTGTGTTTTTTTGTTGATTTTTGTTAAATCCGATATTCTTCTCTCCAAGAAGCATTCTAGATCCAATGCTTGTAGTCATTATTATAATTGTGTTTTTAAACAGTATTTTATCTTCTTTGCTATCAATAAGTTCTCCATTTTCAAGCATTCGACTTATTAAGTTTAATATAGAGTTGTGGGCATTTTCAATGTTTTCAAACAATAGGAAAGTTTCAAATGAATGTTTTAATTTGTTTGTTAGAATTCCTCCATCAGAGTAACCCACGTATCCTGGATTTGTCCCAATTAATTTTGAGATAGAGTTTTCTTCTCTGTAATCCGACATATCTAGTTTTAATACTGAATTTTGATCTTTAATAATTTTTTTAGATAGTTCATCAGTTAAAGTGGTTTTCCCACATCCATTTGACCCTATTAACAATATTGAAGTTAAAGGCTTAGAATCGTCATTGAGTCCAAGTTTAATTTTAATAATTTCTTTAATAAGCTCATTTACTGCATTTTTTTGTCCGATCACTTTTTGATTGATTCTATTTTCTACTTCTTTTAATTCTAAAATTTCTTCTTTTATGTTATTTGTTTTTTTGATGGATAGTATTTCATTTACTGCTTTTTGTATATCATCGGATGTTATGATGTTGTCTTTTGTAAGTTCTTCTTTTTTAATTGCACCAGCAATATCTATTATATCTATTGCTTTGTCTGGAAATCTTTTGTTTATTAGATATTTGGATGAAAGTTTTACTATATTTATAAGCGCGTTTTTTTCATAGATTACTCCATGATAGTCTTCGAAATTTTTTGCAATATTTTTAATTATTTTTAAGGTATCTTTTTCATTGGGTTCTTTTACAGTGATTGTTTGGAATCTTCTGGCAAATGCTTTGTCTTTTGAAATGTATTTTCGATATTCATTATAAGTAGTTGCTCCAATAATTTGTATTTCAGCTCTAGAAAGTGATGGTTTTAATATATTTGATGCATCAAGAGCTCCTTCAGAGTTTCCAGCTCCTATTAAGGTATGTATTTCGTCAATAAATATTATTGTGTTTTTATTTTTTTCAATAAACTTAATTATATTGTTTAAACGATCTTCAAATTCGCCTCTATATTTTGTTCCTGACACTAAGCTTGAAACTTTAAGCATTAAAATTGTTTTGTTTTGCAGTTTGGCGCTTATTTTTTTTTGTGCTATGCTTGATGCAAGTCCTTCAACTATTGCTGTTTTTCCTACTCCAGGCTCACCTATTAGCATTGCGCTATTTTTGTTTCTCCTTAAGAGTATATTTGTAAGAGTTTTAATCTCCTCTTCTCTTCCAATCAAGGGGTCTAATTTTTTAGCTTTTGCAAGTGCTGTTAAATTTTTAACATATTTTCCAATTTCAAAGTGCTCATTTTCAAATCTTATTTCTTCATCAAATTCTTTATAGGTTTCAATTAATCTTATTTTATTTTTTTCCATGTATTCTAATGTGTTTTGATCTTTAAAGTCGAAGCTAGATTTACTTAGTTTGTACTTTTTTAGAAGTTTTTTATTTTTTAATATTTGATAAAAAATTTCTTTTGCTCCTATTAAGGTTTTAGATTTAAACTCCTTTTTGGCCTCTTTTATGAGAGTAAAAATCTCTTTATTAATTTTGGGAATGATTATTTCATTTTTTTCTATTAAAATTTTTTCTAATTTTTCTATTTCAGATATAGCTTCTTGTTTAATGTTCTTTAGAGTTTTGGTATCTATAAATTTTATTTCAGATTTTTTTGGAGTGATAATTATAGACATTAATAGGTGCCAAGTTGAAACTTCTTTATTTTTATTTTTTCTTGCAATTTCTTTTGAATCTATTTCTACCAAATTTATTAGATTTTCTGTTATGTTAATATTTTTTTATCTCCATCTTTATTGCATTTATTATATCAAATATTTTATGTTTTTCCTTATATTCAAGTTTTACAGATATATAAAATTTAATTTTTGGCTCTGTGCCAGATGGTCTTACAGTTATTACAATTTCGTTTTCAAGTATAAATTTTATTGCGTTTATAGGATATTTATATTCTTTTATTTCTGAAATTTCTTTTTTGAAGTTGGTTTTTTTTAGAGTTTTATAATCTAATTTTTCAATTATCTTAATTCCAGCAAATTGTACTTTTTGTTCTTCTCTTAGCTTTAACATTAGAGCTTCTCTTTCTATTTCTCCATCAGCCCCTTCAAAGTCTTTTTCTATATTAAATTCTTCATAATATCCAAATTCTTTGTATATCTTTTCAAGATAATTTTTAATTGTTTGCTGTTTAGCTTTTAAGTCAAGTGCTAAAGAACAAATCCCTTTTATGGCTGAAAAGGCATCCTTGTCTCGAACTTCTCTTCCAATTAGATATCCATTACTTTCTTCGCATGCAAAGGTAAATTTTTTATTCGGTTCTTTTTTTTCCATTTCATCAATTAAGCTTCCCATCCACTTAAATCCTGTGTAAGTCCTAAAAATCTCAGAACCATATTTTTTTGCAATTTTTTCTAGCATTGGTGTTGTTACAAATGATGATATTACAAATGTATTTTTAGGGTTTATTTCTTTTGAGAGCATATAGTTCATTAAAATGCAGGATATTTGATTTCCATTTAAGAATATCCATTCGTCTTGTTCTTTAAATGCAACTCCTATTCTGTCAGCATCTGGATCTGTCGCAAGGGCAATGTCGCAGTGTTCTTTTTTTGCAAGCTCTATTACTTTTAGCATTGCTGTTTTTTTTTCAGGATTAGGATATTTTATTGTTGGAAATTCAGAGTTTGGCATTATTTGACTTTTTTCTACAAAAAGCTGTATTTGGCTATTTGCAAATAATTTTTTTATTATGGTTCCACCAGTACCATGTAGGGCCGTGTAGGCTATTTTTAAGTTTATTTTTTTGCTCTTTTCTTGAAAATCGGGGAATTCTCTGTTTATTGTTTCCAAGTACTCTTTATCTATCTCATTACCAAGTTCTTTAATATTTTTTTTTTCAATGCCTTCTTGTATACTCATTATATTTATTATGGTTTTTACTTTTTGTATTTCATTAGTTATTAGTGTGTCGTGAGGCGGCATCATTTGGATCCCACCTTTCCAATATGCTTTATAGCCATTATATTCTTTTGAATTATGACTTGCTGTTATCATAACACCAACATCACAATCAAATTTTCTTATCGTATAAGATAGTTGGGGAGTAGGTCTTAAGCTTTTATATATGTACACTTCAAAATTATTTGAGGCAAAAATTTGAGCAGCACTGTAAGCGAATTCTTTTGAAAAGTACCTTGAATCATAACTTATTGCAACTTTAGGATTTTTGTTTATTTTAAGCACATAATTGCATATTCCTTGACTTATTTTTTTTACATTATATGTATTTATGTAGCATGTTCCAGCTCCAACAATTCCCCTCATACCAGCAGTGCCAAATTCTAGGTCTTTGTAGAATCTGTTTAGAATTTCTTTATCATTGTTTTTTTTTTGTATGTTTATTGCTTCTTTTTGAAAATGTTTATCCTTTTCAAGAATAATGTAATTTTTTAATTTTTTTTTGGCTTTAATTTTTTGCATCAATTTTTCCTTTTATTTTATTCTTTAAACAAAGACTAATTAAATTATATTGATTTATAATGAATTATATACTTGATATAGAATTTATTATTAGATAATTTATAAGAATGTGTATTGAATTTTGGTCGTTAAGTTAATGATAGATTTTTTTTTGAAGTCAGAATATCTACCTGCTGGTGATCAGCCTAAAGCAATAGAAAAGATTAAAAATTCTATTTTGCTTGGGAATAAGTATCAAACATTAAAAGGTGTTACAGGTAGTGGGAAAACTTTTACAGTTGCAAATATAATCAAAGATTTAAACAGACCTGCTTTAGTTGTCAGCCATAATAAAACATTAGCGGCGCAACTTTATAGAGAGTTTAAAGACTTTTTCCCAAATAATGCTGTTGAATATTTTGTTTCTTATTATGATTATTATCAACCAGAATCCTATGTTCCTTCAAAAGATTTATTTATTGAAAAAGAAGCTACTATTAATTCTGAAATAGAAATAAAGAGAATAAGAACGGTCACGTCTCTTGTTAAGAGACGAGATGTTATTGTTGTTGCAACTGTGTCTTCAATTTATGCACTTGGATCTCCAGATTTTTTCAAAAAGTCAGCACGAGAATTTTTTGTAGGCCAAAAAATTTCTATTAAAGAAATATCAGATATTTTTGTAGAACTTTACTATGAGAGAACTTTGATGAATCTTGAGAGAGATAAATTTTCAATTAAGGGAGATATTATTGAAATTTGGCCTAGCAGTGAACATGGAGAGTTTGCTTATCGAATTTGTTTAGATTTTGATGAAATTGTTCAAATATACAGGATTAGTTCATTTTCTAAGAAAAATTTAGGAACCACAAATAGTTTCACCCTTTTTGCTAAATCTTATTTTGTAATTCCTTATAAAAACGTATTAGAAGCGATACCTAAAATATCTTATGATTTGGATCTTCAATGTCAATATTTTAAAGATAATGGAAAACTTGTAGAAGCTGAGAGGCTTAAGCAAAGAGTAGAGTACGATTTAGAAATGCTTAGAGAAACGGGGTTTTGCTCAGGCATTGAAAATTATTCTAAATATTTAAGTGGAAGTACAATGGGGAGGCCTTATTGTCTTTTTGATTTTTTTCCAAAAGATTATTTGTTATTTGTAGATGAATCTCATGTTACATTGCCGCAATTTAGAGGAATGTATAATGGAGATTATTCTAGAAAATTAAATCTCGTTAATTTTGGATTTAGACTTCCTGCGGCTCTTGAAAACAGACCTCTTAAATATGATGAATTTGACACATTAATAAATCAGGCTGTGTTTGTATCTGCAACTCCAGGTCCTGAAGAGAACCGGAAAAGTAGTGTTGTTATTGATCAAATAATTCGTCCCACAGGTCTTGTTGATCCAGAAGTTATTATTAGGCATTCTGATGGGCAAATGGAAGATCTTTATAGTGAGATTCAAAAAAGAGTGACTCTTAAGGAGCGAGTTTTAATTACTACTTTGACAAAAAAAATGTCTGAGGATTTAACTGAATATTTAGTAAGTCTTGGTGTAAAAGCAAAATATTTACATTCAGAACTTGATACTCTTGAGAGAGTAGAAGTTATTTCATTGCTTAGAAAATCTGAAATTGATGTCATTGTTGGTATTAATTTACTTAGAGAAGGCTTAGATATTCCAGAGGTATCTCTTGTTGTAATATTGGATGCCGATAAAGTGGGCTTTTTAAGGTCTACTACTTCGTTAATACAAACAATTGGCAGAGCTGCTAGAAATTCTAATGGACTTGTAATAATGTATTACGACAAAATAAGTGCAGCTATGCAGGAGGCAATTGAAGAAACTAATAGAAGACGTCAAATTCAGATTGATTATAATAAAAAAAATAATATTACTCCTAAGACAATTGTTAAGAAGATTCAAAATATTTTAGAAAAAGAGCTTAGCAACAAAAAGATTAGCTATGATTTTGAAAAAATTATTTCAGATGATAAATTGCCTAAAAAAAAGCTTATTAATAAGCTTAAATTTGAGCTAGAAGAAGCTGTTAATGAGGAAAGGTTTGAAGATGCAATCGTTTTAAGAGATAAAATAAAAGAGCTTGGTAGCAAAGTTATTTCGGGGCGTAGTAAGTAAAAGAGAGGTTAATCTTTGGAAAAAAAATTGGAAAAAAAAATTATCGTAAGGGGAGCAAAAGAACATAATTTGAAAAATATTGATGCTGATATTCCAAAAGATAGTTTAGTTGTAATATCTGGCAAGAGCGGTTCTGGTAAATCTTCGCTGGCTTTTGATACTATTTTTGCAGAGGGGCAAAGAAGGTATATGGAATCTGTTTCAGCTTATGCTAGGCAGTTTTTGGGCGTAATGAAAAAACCTAATGTTGATTATATAGACGGCCTTTCTCCTTCTATAGCTATTGAGCAAAGAACAATAAGTAATAATCCTCGTTCTACTGTTGGAACAATTACTGAGATTTATGATTATTATAGACTAATATTTGCTAAAATAGGTAAAGCTTACTGTCCAAATGATGGCAGGTTAATAGAAGAACAATCTTTGGATAAAATAGTTAATACTATTTTAAGTTATTCTGAGGAGTCTAAGGTTGTACTTTTTGCGCCAATTGTAAAGGGCTCTAAAGGTTCGCATAAAAAAGTTTTAGAAAAGATATTAAATCAAGGTTTCAATAGAGTCAGAATAAATTCTGAAGATTATTTAATAGAAGATGCGCTTAATTTGAATTTGCATAAAAATAAAAAACATACCATTGAAATCATAGTTGATAGAATCAAACTTAGCAATAATGTTCGGATTAGGCTTGCAGAATCTATTGAGACTGCTCTTTCTGTTTCTAATGGATATTTGCGAGCGGAGATTGAGAATGGTTTGGAAAAAATAGATAGACTCTTTACAGAGCATAATAGTTGTCCTTTGTGTGGATTTTCACTTCCTTTGATAGAGCCCAGGCTTTTTTCATTTAATAGTCCATTTGGTGCTTGCAGCGAGTGTTCTGGGCTTGGAGTTACGCTCGAGTTTGATTTTGAGAGTATCTGTCCTGATACCAGCCTTTCTTTTAATGATGATGCTTTTATTACGTTTAAGACAAGTTCGTCTTGGTCAGTAGCTATTTTTAAAGGACTTGCTAAGCATTATAATTTTGAATTAAATACTCCTGTAAAAGACATTCCGGACAAAGTTCTTAAACAGATTTTATACGGTTCAAATGAAAACATAGATTTTATTTATCAGTCCAAAGAAATGGAAGCAAAGGAGTTGGATGGAGGGTTTCATTATTCTAAAAAATTTGAAGGTCTTTTACCTCTTTTAAAAAGACGATATCTTGCAACAGAATCAGAGAGTACTAAAATGTTTTACGAAAATTTGATGTCTAAAAAAATTTGTAATTCATGTAAGGGGAAGCGCTTAAGCGTTGGCGCTTTAACTGTAAAAATCAATGGAAGAGATATTCAAGATCTTAGCAATTTATCTGTATTTGATTCTTATGTTTTTTTTGAAAACTTACAGCTTGATGTGGTGGATGAAAAAATATCTAAAGAAATTTTAAAGGAGATTAAAAGTAGGCTTAAATTTTTAATTGATGTTGGTCTTTCTTATTTATATTTAAATAGAATATCGGGTAGTCTTTCTGGGGGTGAGACTCAGCGCATTAGGCTTGCTACTCAAATAGGATCAGCGCTTTCAGGTGTTATTTACGTTCTTGATGAGCCAAGTATTGGTCTTCATCAAAAAGATAACGAGAAATTAATTTCTACTCTTGTTAATCTTAAAAATCTTGGCAATACGGTAATTGTTGTTGAGCATGATGAGCAAACTTTGCGTACTGCAGACTATATTATTGATATGGGCCCTGGTGCTGGAATTCTTGGAGGAGAAATAGTTGCAAAGGGAACTTTAACTGATATTTTAAATAGTAAGAGTAGTTTGACTGGTCAATATTTGAGCGGTAAGTTTAAGATAAATGTTCCAAGTTCTAGAAGAAAGGCAGATAAGGGAGAAATCTTGCTTTTAGGTGCTAATAAAAATAATCTTAAGAATATTAATGTAAGCATTCCTTTGGGAGTTTTTACTGTAATAACAGGTGTTTCTGGTAGTGGAAAAAGTACTTTACTTAACGAGGTCTTATATCCAGCTCTTGATAACAGATTGAAGCTTAATGTAAATTATTGTGACGGTTTTAAAGATATTGTTGGATACGAAAAAATCGACAAAATTATTCAAATAAATCAAAAGCCAATAGGCAGAACTTCAAGATCAAATCCGGCAACTTATGTTGGATTTTTCACAGAAATTAGAGAACTTTTTGCTAGGCTTCCGGATGCAAAGTCAAGAGGTTTTAAAGCCGGTAGGTTTTCTTTTAATGTTAAAGGTGGAAGGTGCGAGAAATGTCAGGGGGACGGATATCTTAATATTCAAATGCATTTTTTACCAGATGTCTTTATTCCTTGTGATTTGTGTAAGGGTAAAAAATTTAATGAAGAGACTTTAGAAGTTAGGTACAAAGGGAAAAATATACATGATGTTTTAGAGATGAGTGTGTTTGAAGCTAAAAATTTTTTTGAGAATGTTCCAAAAATTAATCATTATTTAACATTTTTAATTGAAGTTGGTCTTGAATATATTAAGTTAGGGCAATCTGCAACAACTTTATCGGGAGGAGAAGCCCAACGTATTAAATTAGCTTTTGAGTTAAGTAAAAAGAGTACAGGTAAGACCTTTTATATTATTGATGAACCAACAACCGGATTACATTTTGATGATATAAAGAAGTTGTTAGAAGTTTTGCAACGCTTAGTTTCTAATGGTAATACAGTTGTACTCATAGAGCATAATTTGGATGTAATTAAACAGGCAGACTATATAATAGATTTGGGTCCTGATGGTGGATTGGCAGGGGGGAATATTGTTGTTTCTGGTATTCCTGAAGAGGTTGCAAAATGCGAGAATTCCTATACAGGAATGTTTTTAAAAAATCTTTTGTAATATTGTTTATTTTTTTAACAGTTTCTAATGTAATTTTTGCTCAGACTGTAAATGATGAAAATTATAAAAAAAGAAGAGATAAATTAACTTTAAGTCAAAAATCTTATTTAAGAGAACTTGAGCTTTCAACTGATGAAGATTTGAAAAAATGGGCTTTAAAAGAAGGCTTAAAAGAAACAGATGTTTCAAAAATACGAGAATTGCTTTTAAAAAAGTTTGGAATAGATCCTGAGCTTTTTATCAAAGGAAAAGGACTTGCTGGATCTGGTAGATATAAAATAATAATTGAGACTACAGACAATCTTGAGAATTTTACTTATGAACTTACTAAGGATGAAAATATTGTTTTTGAAGGAAGAGTTAATATCTTGGTTGAAGATATTAAAGAGAATAAGAAACATAATATTAAAGGTGATAGGATAGTACTTAATAAGAACTCAAAAAAACTTTATTCTATTGGAAATGTCGAATATATTCTTGATATGGACTCTAATGAAAAGCTTTATTTTTATGGTAATGAATTTTTTGTTGATTTTGATTCTCAAAATTTTCTATTAAAAGACGGCATTCTTCAAAAAAAAATGCAAAAAAATCAAATAGATCATATTCTTTCGTTTGGAGGAAAGGTTTTAAAAAAAATAGATAATGATGTTACTATTTTGGAACAAGCCTTTGCAACAACTAGTAAAATTCCAGAGCCTTACTATTCTATTAAAGCTTCTAAAATATGGGTATTGCCTTCAGGAGATTTTGGATTTTTAAATGCTATATTTTATATGGGAAAAGTTCCGGTGTTTTATATTCCTTTTTTTTTCAGACCGGGAGATAGTTTGTTTTTTAATCCATCTTTAGGTTTAAATCCACGAAAAGGTTTTTCTATTTTTAATACTATTTATCTTCTTGGCAAGAAATCTTCTAGCGAAGATTCTTCTTTTTTAGATTTTGATTTCAATTCTGTTTATAATTCAAGTAAAAAACCTTATATAAGAAATGGATATTTAACTTATTTTTTTGCAGAAAATTCATCATCCAATGTAGATAAAGATTATGTTAAATTAATTTTTGATATCTATGCTAATTTAGGATTTTATTCCGGAATTGATTTTGATTTGGGAAATACTTTAGTATATTTTAAAACTTTTGAAGGAAATTTTGGGCTAGGCTTTACTAGAAATGTTTATAGTTACGGTGGTGGATATTATCCTTTTGATAATAGAACTTTAAAACAATCTCTTTTTAATTTTTCCAATCTTAACAAAGGAGACATATTTGGATTTGAAGTTCCTTTTAGATATTTATTTAAATTAAAAACAGAATTTCTTTTAAGTGATGCACTTTTTTCAGTTCTTTTAGAGCACTATTCTGATCCATATGTTAATATTGATTTTAGAGATAGGATAGAAGGTTCTACATTTTTTTCTCTTTTAAATTTAGATAAAGATTCAGTTAAAGAGCAAACTAGCATTAACACTTTTGATTGGAATTTGTCTTCTTTTTATAGTCGAACATTTGATGATAATTCAATTTTAGATTACAAGTTAAATAATTTAGGTTTAAGTTTTAAATTATCAGGTTACGAGAATCTTTATGTTAAATCTCCTTTGGAGAAACCAAAGGAGATAAATGATCCCACAAGAAAATGGTTTTATTTGGAGAGAATTTATTTTCCATATATTGATTTAAATTTTCAGAAAGATCTTTACAATAATAAATGGATATTCTCCTCAAATAATGCTAAAGAAATGATAATGCGTCCAGAAATTAAAAACATCAAAGAAAAAGATAAAAATATTGTTAAAGGAGAAGATACCGAAAAAATAAAAGATTTAAGCAAGAATTTATACATTTCCCCAGAACCAATTGTTTCAAATGAGACTAATCAATTCGATTCTTTTTTTGTTAGGTTTGGCATTAATCCTTATTTAAGAAATAATGTCTTTTTCAATAATTATGGAATAACAAGTCCAAAAGACTTTAATTATGAGATAAAAAATTATTTATTTGATATAAAAAACAAAACGGATATAAAAATCCATGCTGATTTTTATAATCGTTTAATTACTTTTGAAAATTTGTTATATCTTAATACTATTGAGTACAATCCTTTAAATAAAGATTTTAAACTTGAAGAGAAAGATAAAAAAAGTGAACATTCTATTATTAATCAAATAAATTTAAACTTGCTTCCTTTTATTAGGTATCCCTTATTCTCTAGAAGTGTTTTAAAGTTTGAGAATAAATTTACTTTTTATTCATTTAATAAAAAGTATGATGCTGCTGCAAAATCTTTGGTTAATAAGAATAGTAGTATTTTTTTATCTGATCCAGAAACTTTTTATCAAAGTTTAACAGCTTCTTTAATTTATGATTATAATTATTTTAATGCTGAGCTTTCAGGTGAATTGAAAAATAGTTTTGAAGATATTAAAGCTTCTTCTGAACTTAAAATTTCCTTAGATTTTCCTTATTTGTTACAAGAAGCTGGAATTGGGATTAAATATTCTAAAAAGTTTAAAGAAGATGTTTTGAAAAACCCTGGAATTTCTGTTGTTCAGCCTTTTTTAAATCCTTTGGAGCCCCAAAAACCATCATCACCTTATAAAAATTTAGAAATGGCTCCTGCTTTGTATTATAAAATTGAGCCGAGATATTTGGATTATTTTAAATTTAGGTTTTTAGCTGCCTATGATCCTTTAATAAACAGAGTTTCTGAACTTTCATTTAAACTTAATGTTTTCGATTTTCAGTTTTTGTTTGTAATGAAAGATGATTTTGAATATAATTATGACCCTTTAAAAGGAGATTTTTCTAAGATTGGAATTACAACTAAACTTGTTCCGTATTCTTTCGATTCTAGTTACAAAAAGGATTTGTATGTTTTAAATTTTTTTGATAAAAAACTTTCTTTTTCTTTAGGGATAGATACTGGTTGGAAAATAAATTTGCAAAAATTTACGGATAATGAACTTTGGTCCGCATTAACTTTTAAGGTTAAATATACAGAATTTTTTGAAATCTATTTTTCTACTCGTTCTGTGAATACCAAGACTTTTAAATACTTTAAAGGATATATGGACCAAATTGGCCTTGAGTCTGTCAATGTTTTTACTGATTTATTGAAATCTTTTAATTTTTTTAATTCTCAAGACAGAAAAGATTCACTTTTTAAAATTAAAAAATTTTCATCAGGTTTTAAATTCAATTTTTATGATTGGAAATTTGTTGGTGAATATAATTTAGAACCAGATCTGTTAAGAGGGTCTGACGGGATTTATTCTCCTATTTGGAGAAATAATTTTACAATTTATATTTCTTGGAATTTTTTTGCTCCAGTAAAAGCATCGTTTGAAAATAACAAAGATACAAACTATGAGCTTATCATTAATAGAAAAACAAAAAAATAAGAAGGTTTTCATTTATTAACAATATTATTTTTTTATAGTTTTTGTTATTAAAATATTTATTGTTTTTTTTGTATCAATTCCTACTTTTGTTATGTTGAGTTTTAAAATAGATGGATATTTAATAGAAGAGATTAAAATATTGCTATTTTTGTTTTTGGAAAAGATTTCTAGTGGATATGCGTTAAATTTAAATGAAGTTTTAGGGCCAATGAAAAACTCTCTATATTTATTTTTATAGGTTTCTTTATTGTTTATTGCAAGATCTTCTTTTTTAAAGACAATTTTATTGTTGTTAAGACTAGTGTTTTGCCAATCTATTTTTACTATATCTAAACTATTGTTTGTAATTTGAATATGGATAAATTCGTTTGTTGCTTTAATTGTGTCTATGTTGATGTATTTAGAGGAAGACTCTAAAACTTTAAAATTAATTTCATAATTATGAGTTGTTTTCACTGTTGAACAACAAGAAAAACAGCTTATTGAAATTAAAAATATTGTTTTTATGGATTTTTTGGCAATATCTTTACTTAAGCTTGTGAAAGCCCAGGTCTGCAATATTTTCATTTCCTGGAACAAAAGAAATTTTTCCACCTTGTTCTTCAAATTTTTTTCTTAGTATAACTGCCTTTTTGATCAAATTAATAGTAGTTTCTTTTAATTTTTTATTATTATAGATTCCTTTTGACCAATAGTCAATTATTAATTTACTGTCACCAAATACGGTTGTTATATTCTCTTTTAATGCTATTTTTAGCGCTGTATATAGGGCAAGCAGTTCTCCGAAGTTATTGCTAATTCCTTGAAAATTTTTGATATAATGATTGCCATATTCATTAATTAAAGCTTTATCTAGGATTTTATCCAATATTGAAATTCCTTTTTCGTTTACAACCCTAATCTCTACGCCTTTTCCTCTTCCTGTTCCAGAATCAAAATATATTCCAATTGGTGGGTGATGGCAAATTTTATTTTCATTGTTGAATAGCCAATTTTGAGCTTGTTCTAATGTTTTAAAGCTTTTTATTTTATTGTTTTTTCCTTTGATAATAGTTTTGCATTCTTCCCAGGATTTGAAAATAATTTTTTCATTACTATTGATTAAAATGCATGCATAATATTTGCTCATAAGGTAGTATCAGCTTCCTGAACACCAGAAGTTTGTTATGTTGCAAGCTCTTCCAAAGATTTTTTCTTTCGATTTTTTTGATTCTATTACATCTACTATTTCTTTGTTATAGCCAATGAATTTTTCTTTTAAGGTTGGTTTAATAAGCCTTTTAGGCAGCATGCTTGGGAGTATTCCCGTAATTGTGTAAGACATGTAAAAATTGTAAGCGGCTGCATTTATTTCTCCAGGAGTAATTATTCCCGAAATTTCGTAGTTTCTTGATACATTAAGTCCTGCTATTTTATATATCCTATCAACTACTAAAGAACAATAGGTTTTGTTATGAATTTCTTCAAGATTAAATGAATCTGTCCATAAATTAGAAGATATTAATGGAATCATGTATCCAAAGTTATTGTCAATGTATCTGCTTCTTCCAAAATTAATAGCTTTTTGAATTGTTCTTTTATCTGTTATTGGTGAGAATATTTTTAATATTCTTGATTGTACATATGTTGAAAGCTTTTCATATCCCGATCCTTGAGTTGATGCTGTATCGAATTTGATTTGATTACTTGTAATTATTGATTTTATATCAAAGCTATCATTTCCGTTGAATGCAATTTTTTTAGTAGCTTCATATTTTTCTTCATCAAATATTCCTACATGTTGCCAAAAATAAAAAAACTCTGTCCAATCTATTTTGGGTTTTATTAGTATTATGTCGCCATTTGATAAAAGCGATCTTAATTTTTCAGGTGTTATTTCAATGCCTGTATTTGGGTCTATTATTTTAGGAATTAGATCATATTGATTGTTATTATAGTCAACAGTTGACCTTCTTACTCTTTTAGCTGTTTTAGGTTGTTTTGAATAATACAATTCATTATGAAGGTCTGCAAATCTTTGTTTTTCAATTATTATTTTTATTATACTGTTTTCAACTTTTAAAAAATTCATAAATTGTTCAAAATATTTTTTGTCTTTTATTTTTAATAATTGATTTGCTATTATATGGGGCGCAACATATTCTTCTCCGTTTATTATTTCTTTTGTTATTGAGTTTATATTTTCTTGAGGAAAGAATGAGTTTATATAGCTTAATTGTATGTATCCTAAATTTTTGTTATGGAATGTTTGTTCAATTAGGTTTAAAATCTCTTTTTCTAGGTGCATTTGTAATTCTATTAATTCTGTCAATTTTTCATTATCTGAGTTTGTATGATTAAAATTTGTTTTTTTTTCAAAAGCAGTATCAATTTTAATTATTAGATTGCCATTAATATTGCTTTGATCTATAAACTTAGTCCATTCTGATTCACTGTTTAAATAATTTTTATAAGCATTTAAGTAGTTTTTTATTTCTTCTAGTTTTTGTGGACTTATTTTGATTTTCGCTGCTGTTTGTTTTATTAAAAAATAATTATCATTATTATTTAAAATTTCTTGGATATTGGCTATTGGTATTCGGTATTCTATATTGGAAGGATTTTTTAATAAAGATCCTTCTAGTGGTATTTTTTGTGTTAATAAGATTTCTGATGTGTTTAGATTTGTTGTATTGTTGTCATTAATTAAGGAACAAGAGAGCATTGAGATATATGTAGTTAATATCGATATCAATTTATTAATTTTCTTCATGGTAGTATTTTATCATACTTATGTTAAGGTTTTTATCAAAAGCATTTTAATAATCTTTTTTCTATTTTTTTATAAGTTTTAGGTGTTTAATATTTTTAAATATGTTAAAAATAGTTGATATTTTTTAATATAAATTTTAATATTTAAATATATGGCAATTTTGATGAAGGAGAAATCAATGGAAGAATATTTAAATCCAATAAATATATTTTCGGAAATAGGTCGTTTGAAAAAAGTTTTGCTTCATAGGCCAGGAGAGGAATTGGAGAATTTAACACCCTTGATTATGAAAAATTTTTTATTTGATGATATTCCTTATCTTAAAGTTGCAAAGCAAGAGCATGAAGTTTTTGCAAATATTTTAAAAAATAATTCAGTTGAAATTGAGTATGTTGAAGATCTTATTAGTGAGGCACTTATTTCTTCTGTAGTGATCAAGAATAAATTTATATCTCAATTTATTCTTGAGGCAGAAATAAAAACAGAGGGTAAAATTAGCCTTTTAAAGGATTATTTTTCTAATTTAACCATTAATAATATGATTTCTAAAATGATTTCGGGTGTTACAAGAGAAGAGCTTAAGAATTACACATCTTCTCTTGATGATTTAGTTAATGGTGCGAGTCTTTTTATTATTGATCCTATGCCTAACGTTTTATTTACCAGAGATCCTTTTGCTAGCATTGGTAATGGAATTACAATAAATAAAATGTGCACTAAGGTTAGGTGCAGAGAGACAATATTTGCCGAGTATATTTTCAAGTATCATCCTATTTATAAAGAAAATGTTCCAATTTGGTATAATAGAGGAGAAGAAACTTCCTTGGAAGGTGGGGATGAACTTGTTTTAAGTAAAGATCTTTTGGTTGTTGGAATTTCTGAGAGAACGGAAGCAGAGTCTGTCGAAAAACTAGCTAGTAGTCTTTTTAAAAATAAGGCTACATTTAATACAATTTTAGCTTTTAAAATTCCAAAAAATAGGTCTTACATGCATTTAGATACAGTTTTTACTCAAATTGATTTTAGTGTTTTTACCAGTTTTACAAGTGATGATATGTATTTTACAATTTATGCTTTAACTTGTAATTCAAGTTCCAATAAAATTCATATTAAAAAAGAAAAAGCTAGGCTTAAAGATGTTTTGAGTTTTTACCTTGGCAGGAAAATTGACATAATAAAATGTGCAGGTGGAGACTTAATACATGGTGCAAGAGAGCAATGGAATGATGGTGCTAATGTGTTAGCTATAGCTCCAGGAGAAGTAATTGTTTATTCTAGAAATCATGTGACTAATAAGTTACTTGAAGAAAATGGCATTAAGGTTCATAGAATTCCGTCTAGCGAGCTTTCAAGAGGTCGTGGTGGTCCAAGGTGTATGTCCATGCCTTTAATAAGAGAAGATACTTAATATTTGATAAATTAGTTTTAAAAAAACCAATTGTAAAGGTTGGGGGTTGTTATGTATAATTTACGGAATAGAAGCTTTTTAAATCTTTTGGATTTTACAAGCAAAGATATTAGATATTTACTTGATTTATCTCTAGATTTAAAAAAGTCAAAATATGCAGGGATTGAGGTGCAAAAACTTAAAGGTAAAAATATAGTTATAATTTTCGAAAAAGATTCAACAAGAACTAGGTGTGCTTTTGAAATCGCAGCTTATGATCAAGGAGCAAATATTACCTATTTGGGATCTAAAGGTAATCAAATAGGTATAAAAGAGTCTATGGCAGATACTGCCAGGGTTTTAGGACGCATGTATGATGCTATTGGATTTAGAGGATTTTCTCAACAGACTATTGAATGTTTGGCAAATTATTCTAATGTTCCTGTTTACAATGGATTAACAGATGTTTCTCATCCAACTCAAATACTTGCCGATTTAATGACAATAGAGGAACATAAAGGAGGGTTGAAAGGGCTTAAATTGGTGTTTTGTGGTGATGGGAGGGGAAATATTGCTAATTCTTTATTGAAAGGTTGCGCTATTATGGGGATTGATTTTAGAATTTTTGCTCCCAAAGAGCTTTTCCCAGACTCTAATTTGACTCTTAAAGCCAGATCTTTAGCTATGGAGAGTGGGGGTAAAATTACAATTACAGATTCTAAAGAAGAGGCTGTTAACTGTGCTGATGTTGTGTATACAGACGTGTGGGTATCTATGGGTGAGAGTAATTGGGAAAGTAGGATAAATCTTCTAAAGTTTTATCAGGTCAATAAAGAGTTAATGAGCATAGCAAATGATAATGCAATATTTATGCATTGTTTGCCCGCTTTTCATGATTTAAGTACTGTGGTTGGTAAGAATATTTTTGATAAATATGGACTTAATGGGATTGAAGTTACAGAAGAAGTTTTTGAAAGTAAAAATTCAGTTGTTTTTGATGTAGCTGAGAATAGAGTGCATACTATTAAAGCTGTAATGGTTTCAACTTTGGGATAACTATATTTTATTTGTATGAAATTGTTTAGGAGGAACGTTATGATCAAAATGCCAAGTAGTTTTACGATAATATTCTCTTTAATTGTATTTGTTACTATCTTAACATATGTGATTCCTGCTGGTAAGTTTGATAAAGAATTTAAGGAAATGAGCGATGGATCTAAAAGGGAAATAATAGTTGCTGGAACGTATCATTCTGTAGATCGAGGTCCAAGGGGATTTTTGCATCCTGTTATGACTATTTTGACTGCAATGTCAAAAGGTATGGAACATGCAGCTGAGGTTATTGTGTTTGTTTTGATTGTTGGTGGTGCTTATGGGATTATTATGAAAACAGGAGCAATAGATGCAGGAATTTCTCATTTAATCAAAAAGTTGGGGCATAAAGATAAATTGCTTATTCCTTTATTGATGTTTATTTTTTCAATTGGCGGAACTGTAACTGGAATGAGTGAGGAAACCCTTCCTTTTTATTTTGTTATGATTCCTTTGATAGTGGCTTTGGGTTATGATAGTCTTGTTGGAGTGGCTATTATTGCTTTGGGAGCTGGAATAGGTACTATGGCCTCTACTGTAAATCCGTTTGCTACGGGAATTGCATCAGCAATAGCTTCTATTAGTTTACAAGATGGATTTTATTTTAGGATTGTTCTTTATGTTGTATCCGTATTAGTCTCCATAATTTATGTTTATGCTTATGCTTCTAAAATTAAAAAGTATCCTGCAAAATCACTTGTTTATTGTCAAAAAAATGAACATTATCAACATTTTGTTGAAAAAGAAAAAAATGAGCTTTTGATTAAGAATGATGATAAAAATGTTATTGAATTTACGTTTGCTCATAAATTAGTTTTGCTTTTATTTGGGTTTATGCTATTGGTTTTGATATTTAGTATTGTTCAATTTGGTTGGTGGATGCAGGAAATGACAATGTTATATCTTGGAGTTGCCATTATCTCAGCTTTTATTTGTAGATTGGGTGAATCTGAAATGTGGGATGCTTTTGTGGAAGGCTCTAAAAGTTTGATAACAGCAGCTTTTGTTATTGGGCTTGCAAGAGGTGTTATGATAGTATGCGATGATGGTTTGATTACAGCCACTATATTAAACGCTGCTACCAATTTTTTATATAATCTTCCAAGACCCCTTTTTATTATTTTAAATGAAATTGTTCAAATATTTATAGGATTTGTTGTACCGTCTTCATCAGGCCATGCTAGTCTTACTATGCCAATAATGGCTCCACTTGCTGATTTCTTATCAATGCCAAGGTCTTCAGTTGTTATTGCTATGCAGACTTCGTCTGGGCTTATTAATTTAATAACCCCTACAAGTGGAGTTATAATGGCTGTATTGGGAATATCTAAATTGAGTTATGGTACATGGTTTAAGTTTGTTCTTCCATTATTTATTATCGAGTTTTTTATTTGTATTTTAGTTATTATAGCTAATGTTTATTTGAGTATTTAGAGCATTATTTATTTTTAAATTTGCTGTTATTGATTAATTGTGTGCAAGTAGCCGCCTCAATCATGCATGCGTTCGATGAAGATGGATTTTTGTATACTATTAAATAATAAATAAATTTATTATTTAATAG